>DATHEW010000830.1:0-3437 GCA_035318425.1 Candidatus Acidiferrum sp.
GAAGGCGGCGCTGGCCACGCCTTCTGCGGCGGACCGGACTCCGGTGTCGGCGGCGCTGCGGCGATATTGAGCCCGGCATGTGGATCCTCCGCTGCGACTCCCGCATGCGGATCTTCGGCGTGGTTATGGCCGGCGTGATCATCGTGACTGTGGGGAGGAAATTGGTACGCCGCCAAAAATTTCATGAACTCCGGCTTCTGCGCGCTGACCAACTTGTCGTCACCCATCATTTTGAAATACCAACCGTTACCTTCGATGTTCACAATCGCGCCGAGGATGCGCGTGGGCTCGTCTTTCTCGGTCGAGTCACCCGCCATTTCGAAAAAGCTGCCAGTCTCGTGGCTGACTTTCACCGGCTTAGCTTCCTTCGCGATCTCTTCCTCCGACAGCGCCTGCAAGCCGACGGAGCTGCGCCAGCGATTGATATTATCGAGCAACCTTCCACCGAGATTCGGCAGCGGAATCACGCTGATCTCGGCCTGCGCGTTGCTCGCGCCGCGAACAATAAAGCTGTGAACCCGGAATTCGCCACGCGGCGCTTGTTCCCATCCCGTCGGCACTTGCACGGCGATGGGTTCAGCGCTGCGCTCCGCGCGTTCCTTCGGCACATCAGTAAACGTGATCTTGTCCTGTCGGCAGCCAGCAACGAACGCCGCAACGAGCGCGACGGCCAATATTTGATTAATTCCAAGCTTCATCTGTCCCACGTGGGCGCGAATGTGCCGGTTCGACGACGGCAGCGCCACGCGTATTTTGTTAATCTCTGCGCAAATGGTGCAACGCCATGCCGGACACTCGATCTCAACGCCGTCTTTCCACGCGCGCAGTTGCAGAGGTGGAGGTGATTCTTCCTGCGGGATGATGACGGGCGCAACTCGACACACGCACCAATCCGATCGGACGGATCGTATGGACTGCGGTGGCAAGCGCAGTCCGAAGTGTCTCCGCGAAAATCGGGCGCGTGTCGAGTTGCGCCCGATGACTCAACGCAGCTTGTTTCTGTTTTGCAGCCAGAGCAGCGCCTTGTATTCACCCTGAAGTTTCATGCGGTCGAAGTAGCTGATGATTTCATTTTCGTTTCCACGGGCCACCATCGCGCTCACTTCCGGCATCAGCGTTTTGACGTTTTGGCGGAACGCTGTCATCTCATCGATGCGTTGCTGCACGGTGCCATTAAGAAAGGGGGGCTGACTGTCCGGCGGCAACGAGTTGAGCACAATGCGTTCGGCGGCGATGCCGACGAGCTGGCCGAGGATCGTGTGCGAGCCTTCGCCGTGGCTGAGTTGCTGACCGAGCGAGCGACCCATTTGCGCGAGCGCCTCAGCAGACGATGCATCGCCCGCACCGATGTATTCCTTCTGCATTGTCTGTAACTCGATCGCGACTCCTTTGAACATCGCGAACTGCGGCAGAAGCAGTCCGCTGCCGGCGGCGAACTTCGCTTCCGCCAGGCTGCGGCCGGCGGACAATTGCGCGTCCTCCATGTTCTGCACTTGCTCGCGCGTGTAATCATCGAACCGCGACTTTCCTGCGGCATCAGCAAGGTCCTTGAGTCCTTGCTCGCGATTCCCGGCTTTCAAATATTCGCGGGCGGAAAGGTAGTTCGCTATCGCATTGTCGGGTGCGGATTGTTTGAGACGATCCAGCCATTCGCGCTTCGCCTCGGGAAAAATGTCCCGTGTCACGACGGCGTATTGGACGCGCGGATCGTTGGGAAACAATTCAGCGGCACGTTTGATGTACTCCTTGTTTTGCGTGGCCAGTAGAGTCTCCACGTTCGTGCCGTACTGGCGGAGATATTCGGCGAGTTGTTCGGAGTCGAGGTGCAGGTCCAATTCCCCTGACGCGATGCGTTGAAACACGTTGGATGTGGGAACCGGCGCGTGTTCCGCGAGGTCCGCAGCGGCAAGAGAAGAAGCCCTCGCCGTTCTTCTGAACGCCGCGGCTGTCGCGGACGGGGAGTTCGTAATGGTAGCCGTTGCCGGAGTCGATCGATCTGATTTGCGCGCGGCCAAGAACATCAGGCCGATCACGCCCACCATCAGCGCAAGCAAAATGAAAACGCGCAATCGCATGGCTCAGGAAACTACATCAATTGAGCGCCCGCATTAACGCGTATCCCAACTATCCTCGGCCACGATGTTCCCGTTGTGGAAGGTCCATTCGATTTTCTTGTACGTGAAGCTGATCTCTTCCGCCGGTGGATAGCCGCTCGTGGCCGGGTCACTCTTGTTCGGCATCCACGGACGAATGGAAGCCACCGTCGCATCGGTGAGTGTGTAGGTGAACACTTTCTGTTCGGCGCCGACTAATGTGGGAGTCCAAATGGATACCTGTATTGACGGCAACGTTTCGTTCTTCGTCATCGCGTCGAGGAGCAAGGGCGAACCTCGGTTGATGAGCTTCACGATTCGGAAGGGCTTGTGCTGGCGTTTGCCCGTAGGCAATCCGCTCGCGGCATCGCGCGGCGAAACAATCTCATGGGTATAAGCCTGCAAGCGATGCCAACCCTCGCGGCCCGCTTGCGTCACCTCTCCCTGGATCACGTCGCCTCCCGTTCCCTGGATGTTCATGAAGACGGTGCTGTTGGAGGAAGATGCCTGGGCAAGTGCCATGCTTGGGAACGCCAGGGCGCTGAGCGCCATGAACAATACGGCCAAATGTTTTCTCATGGTTCCTTTTAATCAGTTTGTTCTGCGATTCGGTAAAACCCGTGGACGGTATTCAACGGCAACGTCACCGACATATTCTGCTCCGTCGGCGATCCGTTGGTTCGCACTGTCTGGAACGGCTGGTTCAACGAGGGAGTAAAATCGACGCCGTACACGCGGCCCGGGAGTGCATGCCAATGCAGCGTCACGGAATTGCTGATCGTAATCTGGATGTTCACTCCTGAACTTGCCGGAGGTGCGAGAGCACTCTGCAATTCCCAGCCCGGATCAAGAGCATAGGCACGTCGATCAAACGCAGGGCGCCCTGCCCATTCCCGCGGACCGGCATCTTTGCCAAATCCAGAAAACACCGTCGGTCCCATGCGATTGTGAACCGATGGATCGGCCCAGAACTCTGGCAACGCATCCTCCACTCTTACGATGGCGAGCGCCCCGGGATTTTCCGAAACCGCTCCTTGAAGCACCGCTGAACCCGCAGACCAAAGCCAGGCGGAAGAATCTTCCAACAGAGCGACGGGTTGACCGGTTACAGGATCACGCAAGAGCCAATCGTTTCCGCCCACGCGATCCCATGATCCCGCGACGGTCTGAGGTAGACCAGAAGCCATCGCCGTCTGCATCATCATGGCAGCAGCCAGCAAACACGCGCACACGTGATTGTTCAGTTTCATCCGTCTTGAACAAACGCCCTTGTTGATTGCGCCGCACGATAACGCGTCCTGCACCACGCTCAATCTTCAAATCTTGAAAAGCGCGGCGCTGAAA
>DATHEW010000831.1:0-2560 GCA_035318425.1 Candidatus Acidiferrum sp.
ACCTCCTCCCGGCGTGAGTTCACCTCCTCCCGGCGTGAGTTCACCTCCTCCCGGCGTGAGTTCACCTCCTCCGGGCGTGAGTTCACCTCCTCTGGGCGTCAGTTCACGTGCTCCCGGCGCGGGAGGAGCTCCTCCGCGCGCAGGAGGAAGGGCGTTTTTCGCGAAAAATGGCGTTTTTTGGCGGTTCGGCGGTGTGTGGCTGTGAATAGCGGTGGATAACTCGTGCGAAATACCAGTTGCGGCGCTCTGCACGAAGGTTCCTTCTCAAGGCGAACCAAAAACAGGCTGGGAAGCACCCCAGATCGCAGCCTCGCTTTCATTCCAAGGTATCGCGTCGATACCGGCGACTGCGACGGGATTCGGTAACCGACCAGCCCACATGAAAGGTAGATCCATGGCAGACTTCATCCCAAAAAATTGGCCGGCCTATCGTGCCTGGCTGTTCAACCTGAAAACCGAAATCGCCACCATCGGACCCGCGATCGGGCTGACCGCGCCGCAGGTCACCGCCGTGCAAACGAGTTGCCAAACGCAGATCGATTTGATCGATGCGCTGACCGCCGCCGAGGCGGCCTTCAACATGGCGAAGTTCCAGGCGCGCACCGGCAAGGCGGGCACGGATACGAGCCTGCGCGAAGCCATCCGCCAATGGAAAGTCGCCACGGGCTGGACGGAGGCCATGGCCGCCACGCTCGCCGTGCTGAGCGGCAGCACGGAGTTCGATCCGGACACATATAAGCCGGAGTTCACGGTGAAGGTCATCGGTGGCGAGATTCGCATCGATTGGATACGCAAAGGGGTGCAGGCGGTGCATATCTATTGTCGCCTGCGCGGCACCACCGGCTGGACCAAGCTGGCGCTGGACACCAACTCACCCTACGTGGACGGCGCACCCCTGGCGCAACCCGGCGTGCCCGAAACGCGCGAGTACATGTTGCGCGGCGTGATGGATGACCAGGAGATCGGCCTGGACAGCGACATCCAAAGCGTGACGTGGGGCGGGAATTAAATCGGCAAGAGCGCCGGAATCGTTCACCACAGAGAGACACCGAGGGCACGGAGTTCGGAAACGGATTCCGTGCCTTTTTGGTTTCACCACAGGGTGAAAATCTCGGCAGCAGCTACAGCCGACGCGTGGATGACCACGATACACCAGAGGACAATTCGGAAGTGCCGTCCACCGGCGCACAGGCTCAAGATCAGTCCGAATAACGGAAGCGGCGCGAGGCCCAAGACGAAGCGGATGAGGAGGTCGAGTGATTCGGGGGAGCGATGGTGATAGAGCGGATTCCAGTCAGACCACAAATGAGCGTAGGGAAAGAAGAGTAGAGGCAGGAATTGTTCGAACAGCGTTTCATTGCCGTCCGTGTGCGCAGGCATGAAGCACAATCCCAAGATCGTCAGACCAACACCCGTCACGAGCCATTGCCAAACCCAAGGGCGTCGGGATGAGGAATTCACAATTCAACGTCGAGCCAAGGTGGACTCAGCACAAGAGAGCGCGCGCGTTACCGAGGATTCACAGCTTCCTCCCCGTCAGCCGCGTGTAAGCCTCCATGTATTTCTCCTGCGTGCGTTGGATCACGAAGTCGGGGAGCTCGGGCGCGGGCGGTTGTTTGTTCCAATTGATGCGTTCGAGGTAATCGCGCAGGAATTGTTTGTCGAAGCTGGGCTGGCTACATCCGGCTTCGTATTGATCGGCGGGCCAGAAGCGCGAGGAGTCGGGCGTGAGCACTTCATCGATGAGGATCAGCTTCCCATCGAACACGCCGAACTCGAACTTCGTGTCGGCGATAATGATTCCGCGGTCGCGCGCGTAGGCACGGGCAGCGCTGTAAATCTGGAGGCTCAAGCTGCGCGCCCTACCGGCGATTTCCGCGCCCACAATCTCGACGGCGCGTTCGAAGGGAATGTTTTCGTCGTGGCCGGTTTCGGCTTTCGTCGCAGGCGTGAAGATCGGCTCCGGCAACTGCGCGCATTCGGTGAGTCCTTCAGGAAGCTTGATGCCGCAGACGGTTTGCGACTGTTGATATTCCTTCCAGCCTGAGCCGGAGAGATAGCCGCGCACGACGCATTCGATGGCGAGCGGCTTGGCCTTCTTCACGATCATGCTGCGGCGATCGAGCACGGAGCTGAACTGGCGCAGGCGTTCGGGGAGCGGATCGTTGGCCTTCGCAAGAAGATGGTTGGGCACGAGCTTGGCAAACATTTCAAACCAGAAGTGCGAGATCTGCGTGAGCACTTCGCCTTTGCGCGGGATGCCGTTGGGCATGATGCAGTCGAAGGCGGAGATGCGATCGGTGGCGACCATGAGGAAGGCGTCGCCGAGGTCGAACAACTCGCGCACCTTGCCGCTGCGCACTTTGGGAATGCCAGGCAACTCGATCTGCAACACAGGCTCAGCCATGAGCGGAGGATGAAAGGAAACAGGAATGAGTAAAACAGTAATCAGTGAATCAGTGGTCAGTCCTGGGCTTACTACGCTGCACTGTTTCAACTGATTTCTGATTCACTGACAACTGGCCCCTTCGCGTGCGTCGCGAGACTGCACTCCTGCACT
>DATHEW010000832.1:0-4035 GCA_035318425.1 Candidatus Acidiferrum sp.
GGGAAGTTCGTGACGGTCCGCATCGATGGCGGCGGAGCGTTTAAGGTTCCACCTCATGCGCGAGCGCGCGCCAATGCGTTCGGTGGCCGGATCGAGCAGAAGCCCAGGAGTGTGATTATCCATCTGCCGACTGGCAACGCAGCGAGAAGCAGCGCTCTGCGTCCTGAGCGGGCACCTTAACAGAGGAGCGCGGACGGTTTAGTGAGCCAGCCGTCAGCGGCTGGGGTGCAGGCAAGGCGCCTGCGTGACGGTCACAGGCCCGAGGTCTGCGCCACTAATCAACAAGCCCGTGCTTGAGCGCATAACGCGTCAGTTCGGCGTTGTTGTTCAACTGCATCTTCTGGAGAATCCGCGCCCGGTACGTGCTGATCGTCTTGATACTGAGCGAGAGCACTTGTCCGATGCCGGTCAGTGTTTCGCCTTTCGCCAGCATGGTGAGCACCTGGAATTCGCGGTCGGAAAGTTTCTCGTGCAACAGGTCGGTCTTGGGTTGCGCGATATTCATGGCGAGTTTCTCGGCGAAGTGCTGGCTCACGTACTTGCCGCCGGCCAGCACCTTGCGCACGGCGCGCACCAATTCATCCGCGCTCGTTTCCTTGTGAACGAACCCAGCGGCGCCCGCCTTCAACACGCGCGCCGCAAATTCATCTTCCGAAAGCACGCTCAACACGAGCACCGGCATTTCCGGCCGGAGATGCTTGAACTCCACCAGCAAGTCCAGCCCGCTGCGTCCTGGCAGCGTGATGTCCATGATGGCGATGTCCCATGGCTGCTTCTGGACGATCGTGATGGCCTCGGTGGCACTCTGTGCTTCGCCGAGCGTGATGCGGCCCAGCCCATTTTCCAAAACCTGCCTGAGTCCCGCGCGGATCAGGGCATGATCATCAACAATCAAAATCTTGTGCATACTTGCTCTCTGCTTTCCTTCGGCGACCGTTCGCGCCATCGAATGCATCTTAGTATCGGCATTTTTGGACGCCTCGTGAGAGGAAATCTGTCAGAATTTGTGAAGGAAGATTTGTCGCTTGTCACTGCCGGAGCTTTCACGCACAAGGACGCGTGCCTGAGTGGTTGATCGTCATCGTGCTCGGATTGGTTGAGGGTATTACGGAGTTCATTCCGGTATCATCGACCGGCCATTTGCTGCTCGCCGAGCACGTTTTCAAATGGAAAAACGACCTCTTCACCATTGTGGTCCAAAGCGCGGCGGTGCTTGCGGTTATCCCTCTTTTTTGGCCCCGGATCAAACGCCTTTCCCAAGTGCGCGTGCCGGAATCGCGCGACTACCTCGCGAAAGTGACCGTCGCGTTTGCCATCACAGCCGCAGGCGGATTCGCCCTCGATAAGAACGGCTTCACTCTTCCCGACCACCCGCTCCCGATCTCCATCGCTTTGCTGGTGGGTGGAATTCTTTTCGTGCTGATCGAGGGCTGGCTGCGCGGCACGGTCACGCAGGATGAAATCGCGTGGCCCATGGTGTTTGCGGTGGCTGCGGGGCAACTCATCGCAGCGGTGTTCCCCGGGGCTTCGCGCTCGGGAACGACGATCCTTCTGGCGCTGTTGCTGGGATTAAGCCGTCCGGCGGCGACCGAATTTTCGTTCATCGTTGGCATCCCGACGATGCTCGCCGCTGGCGGCTATAAAATTCTGAAAGCGCTCCTGCATCAGGAGGCAACGCCGGACTGGTCCTTGATCCTGCTCGGCTCGGTGGTGTCAGCCGCGGTCTCTTTCGCAGCCGTCAAATGGCTGCTGCGCTTTGTGCAAAGCCACACCTTCATTCCGTTCGGCTGGTATCGAATCGCCTTTGGTTTGCTGCTCCTGCTTTTCCTGAAATAAAAAAGTCCCGGAACTCTCCGGGACTCCATCAGTAAACCACCGAAGTGATTACTTGGTCGCGTCTTTGACCTTATCGCCGGCCTTCTCCAGGGCTTCGCCGGTTTTCTCAGCAGCGTCCTTCGCGCCTTCCTTGGTTTTCTCGGCAGCATTATCCAGCTTTTCGCCGGCGCTCTCACCGTCGCCTTTTTTGCAGCCCTGCATCAGCAACGCCGCCGCGCAAAGCAGCGGCAATATAATTAGTCGTTTCATTCCCTTTATCCTTTCGGTTGTGAGTAGTGAACTCGCCGTGTCGATAGCAACTCACGTGCATCCCCGCAATAGAAACAAAATCAACAACACCGGGATTGGCACGCCCAACAGCCAAAGCGCGACCCATCCAACTTTGCCGGACGACCCCTTCTTTTTCTTCTCGCACAACTTCATGCTTCAATTGAGCTTTGCCGGTGCCAATCGGCGTTTGCCTGCGTTGAAGGAGAATTTGCGAGAAAGAATTGGGCGCGCCGTGCGTCGTGCAACTCCCGCCGTGCAATAGAAGCTATTGCTGCTCGGTGACGTAAGTGATTCTCGCGCTCGCCGGTTTGCCCTTGCGAATTAACGCACGGAAGCGCCACTCAGCATTCGGCTCAATTGTGGCCCGATAATCGGAAGTAGTCGTGACCACCCGACCGTCGGCATCCAGGCATTCCACCTCGATGCGTACCGAAAATCGCTGACGATCCAAAGTGTTGCGCAATGTTCCCGAAGCGTGAGTCAACGAACCACTCGCAGCCGGCTCGATGAACACCGGGCCGATTTCAAACCCATTCTGCACCGGGCGCGCAATCGGCGCGCTGGCCACTACTGGCTTTGGCGGGTTTCGGTTGGTGCGAACCACAGCCCGTTTGAGCAACATGGGAGCGGCGATTCCGAGCGCCGCCAGAAGCAGAAATCCACCGAGCACCATCCACTTGAGCCCACCCCGTGGACGCGTGGCCGTCAACTCCGGCACCTCGACGATCAAATCGGTTTGCCAATGGCAGTGCGGGCAATCAGCCGTCGTTCCCGCGGCGTGCGCGGGATACTCGATGTGCCCGCCACAACGCTGGCAGGAACATTTGAGAAACTTGGTTTCACTTTCACTCATTGGGGACAAGGGAGCGTACGATTGGCGCGGCATTGAGCAAAGAAGTTTAGCTCGCTCCGCTCCACCGCCTTCAAGCTAGACGCATTCTTGCGCGGTGGTACATTCCGCGCCTATGGCAACAACCGCGGCGGCCACGCCGCAGAAAATCAATTTGCGCCGGCCCGACATCATGGAAGCGGTGCAGGCGCAGGTGCTCTCGCATTACCGCAGCGAACTGGTCGAGCGCATCCGCGCCCGCGGCGGCGTCATCGCGGCGGACGGCATCACGGTGAAGCTCGCGAAGGAATTCGGCTTTTGCTACGGCGTCGAACGCGCCATCGATCTGGCTTACGCGGCACGGCGGGCTTATCCCGACAAGCGGATATTTCTGCTCGGGGAAATCATTCACAACCCCGAGGTAAACGACCAGATACGCCGCCTTGGGATCGTCACGATCGGCGGCAAGCCGAGCGATGCGGAGATCGCGGAGATTCGTCCCGAAGACATCGTTATCATTCCCGCCTTCGGCACCGAGGTCGCGACGCGCAAGAAGCTCGAGCAACGCGGTTGCACCTTTGTGGACACCACGTGCGGCGACGTGATGAGTGTTTGGAAGCGAGTTCGGCAGTATTCGAAGGAAACCGTCACCAGCATCATCCACGGCAAGGCCAAGCACGAAGAAACGAAGGCGACCACATCGCAGGCGACCGCTTACGGCACGGGACATTACCTCGTCGTATTCAACCTGGATGAGACGGATTACGTGTGCGACTACATCCTCCGCGGCGGCGACAAGGATGAGTTTCTCAAGAAATTCGCCGGCGCATATTCGCCCGGCTTCGATCCGGAACTTCATTTGAAAGCCGTCGGCGTCGCGAACCAGACGACGATGCTTCGGGGCGAGACAGAGGAAGTGCAACACCGTCTCCGCGCCGCGATGATGAAGAAATACGGCGAACAGGAAATCAATCAGCACTTCCGTTTCTTCGATACCATTTGCGGTGCCACGCAGGACCGCCAGGACGCTCTGCAAAAGCTGCTCAAGGAACCGATGAATCTGCTGCTCGTCGTCGGCGGCTATAATTCGTCGAACACGT
>DATHEW010000833.1:0-3077 GCA_035318425.1 Candidatus Acidiferrum sp.
ACGTGATTAGCCAAGGTGACCGAGAAAGCGATCCCGGCGACCATCACGATCCAAATCGCCATCAGCGCTATGCTTTGCTTGGTCGTCAAAAGTTCACGACGCGCCTGCCGAAACACCGATACCGTCCAGAACGATTTCCAGATCATCAACAGGATCGCAACGAACGGCAGAACTGGACGCCAGAATTCCAAGTGACGCGGGTAGTTGCAGAACCATGCGATGATTCCCACGAACAACCAGAAGGCGATCATTCCGATCCAACCACCAATCATCACACGGCGGCGCTCTCCGGACAGGATCACCGACATGCTTTGGATCACGATGTGCCATTGCACCAACAGGATCGTGAGGAGCACCACCGGGTTCGTGATCCATTGTAAAAGAAGCGGGTGTGCATCGAGAAAGCGCGGCCAGAATTTTTCCGCCAACCACTCGCGCATATGCGGGTGAATGAACGTGAACACAAGCGTCGCAACGATGAAGATGCACCAGGCGAGCGAGATCATCCGCGCCGCGGCGCGCATTTTGGCGAACGCCAGATGCGCCGTGCTCATCGGCCGCCCGGCGTGAAATGAAGTAATGGCTATCTCCGGCCCCCAAGGATCGCTTTTGCCGAAGGCGCCACCGAAAGCGAGCGTGATTATATAAGCGGTCAACGGAAGACTCCAGAAGATCGCCAACTCGATCCGGGGCGGCACCCTCGGCAAACCTTCGGAAGGATCCTGCATCATCAGACTTTCCGGCACCGTCCACACCATCAAAGCGGCTGACATTCCAATCCCGATGCAGGCTGCACCGAAGATTCCTTTGCGCCGCCATTCAAACCAAAGCTGCGCCGCAGCCGGGGATCGAAAGGCACGCGAAGCTCGCGACCAAACCTGAAATCCAAATCGACCCAGGTTCTGCCATCCTCCACGCCGTTCCCAACTCACCGCACCAAAGGCGCTCGCGACTGACACTGCGAACCCCGCTGTTCCCGCGACAAACCACGCGACGGGTCGTTGATGGAAATTCATGTCCGGCACCCACACGAACAGCCAGAAGCACACGAGTGCTACCGCGGCAATGATCACCATGCGCCCGAATCGGAACGGGTACAGCAGCCACACGAGCGTTTGAATCGAAACGAAACCCGTGGCGACGACCAGCACCTGCCACGCGACGGTCTGCCAGGGAATTGGTTCTCCTTTCCCAAGAAGAATGAACAGCAGAAAAACCCACACGCTGTAAGCCGCGACGACTGCCATCACACCCGCGAACACAGGGGGCGCAACCGCGCTTCGCGTAAAAAGCGGCAGCGTGAACAGACGCACGGGAAAGCCGCCGAAGCGTCCGCGCTCATCTACGCTCGTAAAACTGAAAGACCAGAAAATGCTCGCGAGCGACAGCAATCCCAACAAGGCAGTCGCCGTCACTGCAAGCACCAGCGGCCCGGGATCGCCGATCTCATCCGGCAACGGACGGCCCGACCAAACCAAATACCATCGCGTGGCGGCCACGAGCACCGCACACAGGGGCATCACGCCAAACGCAAACATGAGCGCGTATCGATTGCGCGCGCAGATTTCCCAGAGGATCGCTCTAGTCGGTGATCGCATGTCAGTTCTCCCGGCGTTTGTTGAACAACTCGGTCGTCATCTTCGCCGTCAGTCGTGAGCGTTCGAGATGGTTGTTTTCCGTTGTTTTGAGCTGCTCGATCTGCGCAGGAGAAAGAAACAATGCCGCCCGTTCAGCGACACGCTCATTCAACTGCTGCATGTCTTCAAAATGCGTCTGAATGGTTGACTCGGAGAAGTGGTCGCGCACGTGCTCGAAATCCATTTTCGAGAAGTCGCTGAAATTCGCGCGAAATGAAAACGCCTGTCGTTCCGCCACGAACGCCGCAAATAATGATTCCTCCTGCTCCTTGCTCAAAGGCTCAGCGGAGGACGCCAGTTCCCCACGAACGCGCCGCATACGATCTCGGTCTTCTTTCGCTCGCTCCACTTCAGAGAGCGCATCGAAACCATCGTTGCCAAGCGCCGCGCGTAACCCCGCTTCGGCACTCTCGACCCGCTGCTTCGTTTCACGTCCGCGCTGCGCGAGAGCATCGTCATCGAGGCCATCGAACATCATCGCGTTCAGCATGTCTTTCGCCGCGCCCGCCCGCTCGCGAAAGAACTCCTTCGCTTTCGCTGTTTGCTCCGGTGTCAGGTTCCATGTCCGCGCAAATTCCTCGCTGATCAATCTGTCCGCGTGCTTCGCCAGTGATTGGTCCTGCTGCTTGCGCATCAAGGCGCGAGTCTCCGGGTCTTTGAGCATCGCGGACGCGGGCGCCGCTTTGGCGGGGACAATGATTGACTGATTTGTTTTCACAACAACCACGGGCGGCAATGAAGCGATCTGTCTTTCTCGAACACGACTCTCCTCCAACTCTGCCTGCACGGCTTGCACCTGTGACTCAAGTGCCGTTGCCTGCTGCAGCGAACGCTCCTTCTCGCGTCCGGCGTACCACACTGAACCCGCGATGCCGCCAATCAGCACCAACACCAAAACACACAGTCCCGCCTTCATGTCCCCTCCTTCACCTGGTTTGTTTATGCGCCGCGCGTGCGACGAAAATTTCGTCGAGCGTTGGGCACCGTTGCTCGACGACTTGCGCGCCGAGGCTCGCTGCTTGCGCGACCACTTCCTGTCGTCCGCCGTTGCACAGCACCGACCACTCCTGGCCCGCACCGCTGATCGACAACACGCGCGCGAGTTGAGGCGCGGTTGGTTGAGCTTTGGCGAAGCGCAGCGTGAGGTGATGATGCGCCTCGCGAATGTCATCGAGCGCCCCGTTCAATACCACGCGCCCATCGACAATCATCGCGAGCCGATCAGAAACGCGCTCGATCTCGTCGAGCAGATGCGATGAGAAAAATACCGTGCGCCCTTCATCCGCGACGGTGCGCACGATCGCTTCGAGGATGTCGCGGCGCACCACGGGGTCGAGGCCGGAACTCGGCTCATCGAGCACGAGCAATTCAGGCCGATACGCCAAGGCGATGAGCAACGCCGCCTTCGCCAACTCGCCACGCGAGAGATGTTTCACCTTC
>DATHEW010000834.1:0-2670 GCA_035318425.1 Candidatus Acidiferrum sp.
GGACTTGCTCGAGGAATTCGGTGAGGCGTCGCGCGGCAAAATCAAAGTCCGCAAGATCGATCCCAAGCCCGACACGGAAGCGGAAGAGATGGCGCAAGCGGACGGCATTGAGCCGCGACCCACTTCACAGCTTGGCGGTGAGAATTACTACATGGGCCTCGTGGTGAGCCTCGATCCCGAGAAGGCCGCCCTGCCCTTTCTGCCAGCGGATCGCGAGCGTTTGCTCGAGTACGATCTGGCGCGTGCGATTGGCCGCGTCATTGCCACCAACAAGCCCGTGATCGGTGTGATGACGCCGCTGCCGATGTTTGGCTCGCCGATGAATCCCATGATGGCGATGCGCATGGGCCAGCAGCCGCAGCGGCCGTGGGTCTTCATCCAGGAATTGCAACGCGACTATGATGTACGCCAGGTGCAGATGACGGCGGAGACCATCGAGGAAGCAATCCAGGTGCTCGTGGTCGCTCATCCGAAAGAGATCACGGACCAGGCGCAGTATGCGATCGACCAATTCGTCATGCGCGGCGGGAAAGTGCTCGCATTCCTCGACGCGATGAGCGTGGTCGATAAGCCGCCGCAACAGCCAAACAATCCGATGGCGGGAATGTTGCCCGGCGGGGGTTCGTCGTTGCCGAAGCTGTTGCAGACGTGGGGCATTGCGTTCGACAGCACGAAGGTGGTGGCGGATTTGAACTTCACGCGTGAGCTGGCGTTCCAGCGCGGGCAACGTCCGCAATCGATGCCCACATGGCTCTTCGTGAATCCCGACGGCATCAACAAGAGCGACGTCACGACGGCACAACTCGACAACCTCTTGTTCCCTTCGCCCGGCGCGTTCAGCGGCACTGCGGCGACGGGCATCGAGCAGACGGTGTTGGTTCACACGACCAAGAAGTCGCAGTTCGTGGACGGAATGAACGCGCAGTTCTCGCCGCAAAAAATCATGGATGACTTCAAGGCGTCCGGGACCGAGTACGCACTGGCGTTGCGTTTGAAAGGCAAGTTCAAGAGTGCGTTTCCCGAAGGCAAACCAGCCGCAGCACCTGAAGAGAAAAAGGAGGGCGAGGCGGAGAAGAAAGATGAGAAGAAGCCAGCGGACAACTCGCTAAAAGAATCAAAGACGGAAGGCGTGGTGATCCTGGTGGCGGACACCGATTTTCTCTACGACAACTTCGCCTTCGATCCGCAGATGTTGCAGTTCGGCGTGGCGAACCCGATCAACGGAAACTTCGCGCTCGCGCAAAACCTGCTCGAACAATTGAGCGGTGATGTGAGCCTCGTCGGCACACGCAGCCGCGGAGCGTTGCGCCGCCCGTTCACCGTGGTGCAACGGCTGCAAACGCAAGCGGAGGACCAGTATCGCGACAAAATTCGCAAGCTGAACGAGGACCTGCAGGAGACGCAGAAGCAGTTGAACGAGTTGCAGGCGAAGAAGGAGCCGGGACAGACGTTGATTCTCTCGCCCCAGCAGCAAGCGAAGATTACGGAGTTTCAAACCAAGAAGCGGACGGCGGAGCGCGACTTGCGCGAACTGCGGAAGAATTTGCGGCAGGACATTGATTCACTGGAGAACCGTTTGAAGTGGGTGAACATCGGCGGCATGCCGCTGCTCGTCATTGCGGCCGGAATTTTTGTCGCCATCGCCCGCAAACAACGCACCAAAGCAAAATGAACCGGAAGCAACTGACACTGTTGATTGTGCTCGCCGTCGTCGTGGGCGGCGCGGGCTGGTACGTTTACTCGAAGAAGCAATCGAGCTACGAGCGCGGAACAGACGCGAGCGCGGATGGCAACAAGCTGCTCAAAGGCGTGCCCGCGTCTGCGATCAACGACGTGGCGCAATTCACCATCAGGCAGAACACGAACGAGGTGAATCTCGCCCGCAGCGCAGAGGGCTGGACGGTGAAGGAGCGCGGCGGTTACCCCGCCAATTTCGAAACGATCAGCGAGATGTTGAAGAAACTTTGGGATCTGAAGATCACGCGCAATGTGGAAGTTGGCCCGTCGCGTTTACCGGCTTTGAAGTTAACGAAAACGGACGGCACGCTGTTGGACCTGAAGGACGACAAAGGAAAAAGCGTGGTGTCGTTGACGCTTGGGCTGCCGGCCACAAAAGATTCCGGCAACAACGATCCGCAAATGGGCGGCGGCTCATTTCCCAGCGGACGCTACGTGATGCGCGGCGAAGACGTGAAGACAGTGGCACTGGTGGGCGATGCGTTGAGCAACCTCGAACCTAAACCGGAAGAGTGGTTGAACAAGACGTGGTTCAAGATCGAGAAGATCAAGGCGATCACAGTCGTGGGTAAAGAGGCAACGAATAGCTGGAAGCTCACGCGTGAAAGCGAAACTGGCGATTGGAAGCTCGCTGATGCCAAGGCCGGTGAGAGCGTCGATTCGGCGAAGGCCAGCGGACTGAACTGGTTGCTCTCCTCGCCTTCGTTCAATGATGTGATCGTGAATTCCACGCCGGAGAAGACTGGATTGACGAACGCCACGGCTGCCACGCTGGAGACGTTCGACGGATTCACCTACACGATCAAACTCGGAAAAACCGAGGAGGAGAACCACGCTTTCCAGATAACTGTCGCCGCGATTTTTCCGAAAGAGCGCGCGCCAGGCAAAGACGAGAAGAAGGAAGACAAAGAGAAACTCGACAAGGAGTTCGCC
>DATHEW010000835.1:0-3192 GCA_035318425.1 Candidatus Acidiferrum sp.
GCCAGATTCCGAGCAAGCTGTTGACGCTGGAGCAGATTGGGTTGCCGCGCGAAGTGGTTTATCGGCTGCTCTACAAACCCCGCGGTCTTGTCCTCGTCACGGGCCCGACCGGTTCCGGCAAGACGACGACGTTGGCGTCGATGTTGAACATCATCAACGAGGAACGCGATGACGCGCACATCATCACGATCGAGGACCCGATCGAGTATTATCACAAACACAAGAAAGGTGTCGTTACTCAGCGCGAGGTGAACGTCGATGTGCCGAACTTCGCGGAGGCGCTGCGGCGCGCGTTGCGTCAGGACCCTGACGTGATTCTGGTCGGCGAGTTGCGCGATCTCGAAACGATGGAGGCGGCGATCACTGCGGCGGAAACGGGTCACTTGGTGTTCGGGACGCTGCACACGACGGGCGCCGCGAAGACGATCGATCGTATCGTGAACGCGTTTCCTGCGAACCAGCAGGAGACGATTCGCATTCAGCTTTCCACGGTGTTGCAGGGTGTGATTTCACAATTGCTGCTGCCGCGCTGTGACAAGCCCGGGCGCGTCGCGGCGTACGAAATCATGATCAATACGCCATCGGTGGCGGCGCTGATTCGTGATAACAAAACGTTCCGCATCAACTCGGACATCCAGACCGGGGCCAAGTATGGAATGGTGACCCTCGATGGTTTCCTGATGGAGAAATATCAGCAGGGAATGATTTCGCGCGAAGAAGTGCTGAACAAGTCACAAGACGCGACATCTGTGGCGGCGAAGTTGCAGGAATGGGAGATGCAGCAGGCGATGGCCGCCGCGCAAGCCAGTCGCAACCAACCGACCGCATAGCGTATGCCCACTGAATACATCTCCAATCCGTTGCTCGCGCTGATCAAAGAGCAGGGGCTGATTGATGACCTGCAATTTGAAGAGGTGCAGCAGGAGCAGGCGCGCAGCGGGAAGAGCATCTCGCAGGTGCTGCACGATTCCGGCATCGTGGAGATGGAGACGCAGTTGCAGATTATTGCGTCGCACATCGGCGCCGAGGTGGTGGACCTGAGCGATCGGGAGATTGGCCCCGAACTGGTTCATCTCCTTCCTCCTTCCATGGCGCGCGCGCACATGGCGCTGCCGGTGGCGGACTTCGGATCAGCTGTCCAGATCGCCCTGGCGAATCCCCTCGACCCGGGAACAATCGATGAATTGGGATTTATCCTGGGTGGCAAAGAGATTCAGGTCGCAGTCGCCAATTACGCGGACATAGAGCGGTTGGTTAACAAGTATTATCCCGAAGAGGCGGGAGACTTTGGCAATATCCTTAAGGAATTGGGCGACGAAGAGCTTGCTGCCGAAGCTGCCGCCGCGGAGTCGAGCGCTGAAGTAAACGAAGTCGCGAACCAGGCGCCGATCGTGCAGTTCGTGAATCTCGTTCTGCGTCAGGCGGTCGCCGACCGCGCGAGCGACATTCACTTTGAGCCATTCGAGGACGAATTCAAAATTCGCTACCGCGTTGACGGCGCGCTTTACGAAATGGCACCGCCGCCAAAACATCTCGCCCTTCCCGTGATCTCCCGCATCAAGGTCATGGCGAACCTGAACATTTCAGAACGGCGCATGCCGCAGGACGGCCGCATCAGCCTGCCGATGGGCGGCAAACAGATCGATCTTCGTGTCTCCACTCTGCCGACCGCTTTTGGCGAATCGGTGGTGCTGCGTATTCTTGATCGTTCCGCGGTGAACCTCGACATCGATGCGCTTGGCCTGCCGAAGTACATCAACGATTACATCAACGAAGCGATCTTGCAGCCGAACGGCATCTTCGTCGTCACCGGCCCGACCGGCTCGGGAAAAACCACGACGCTTTATTCGTGTTTGCGCAAAGTGAACACGATCGATTCGAAGCTGCTCACGGCCGAGGACCCGGTCGAATACGACATCGAAGGCATCATGCAGGTGGCGGTGAATGAAGCCGTCGGCATGACGTTCGGAAAAGCGTTACGCGCATTTCTCCGCCAGGATCCCGACATCATCATGGTGGGTGAAATGCGTGACCTGGAGACGTCGCAGATCGCGATTCAAGCATCGCTCACGGGTCACTTGGTGCTGAGCACGTTGCACACGAACGATGCGCCCGGCGCCGTGACGCGTCTCGTGGATATGGGCGTGGAGCCGTTCCTGATTTCATCGACGCTCATGGGCGTGCTCGCGCAACGGCTCGTTCGTACGATCTGTAAGAAATGCCGGACGCCGTTCGAACCGACGGAGAGCCAGTTGAATCTCCTGAACCTCTCGCCGCATGACATCGGCGATAAAGTTTTCTATTACGGCCGGGGCTGCTCGATTTGCAACGACACCGGATACAAAGGCCGCCGCGGAATTTTCGAACTGCTCGTCGCAAATGACGCGATTCGGAACCTCATCAACGAGCGGGCGCCATCGGTGGTGTTGCGGCAAAAGGCGGTGGAGTTGGGAATGATCACGTTGCGTGAAGATGGCTTGCGTGGCATCTTTGACGGCGATACAACCATTGAAGAAGTCGTGAAATACACCTGAGCGTATGCCGAAATTCAGTTACGTGGCAATGGACTCCCGTGGGAAAGAAACCAAGGGAACTCTTGATGTCGCCAATCAGAACGAGGCCATCGGCCGGCTCAAGGAGATGGGTTACTTCCCCACAAAGGTCGTTCAGGTTGATGCTTCCAAAGACAAAGGCGGTGCGAAAGGCAAGGCGCCGGCGGGTCAAAAATCAGGAAAGAAGGGCCTCAGCACCAACATCAATATCAAGATTCCCGGCCTGAGTGGCCGGGTGAAATCAAAGGTCCTCAGTACTTTCACTCGCCAGCTTGCCACGCTGGTCGATGCCGGCTTGCCGCTGCTGCGCGGCCTCCGTGTTTTGGAACGTCAGGAACGCAATGTGACGCTCAAGGAAATCATCGGAAAGATTTCCGTTTCCATCGAAGGCGGCAGCACTTTCTCCGAGGGTCTTGCCCAACATCCCAAGACGTTCAACAAGCTTTACGTGAACATGGTCAAAGCGGGTGAACTGGGTGGCGTATTGGAAGTCGTTCTCGCGCGCCTCGCCGAGTTCCAGGAAAAGGCGCAGAAGATTAAGAACAAGGTGGTCGCCGCCATGGCGTATCCGGTCATCGTGCTCATGATCGCCATGTTGATCATGGTCTTCCTGCTGGCATTCATCGTCCCGCGCTTTGAA
>DATHEW010000836.1:0-5364 GCA_035318425.1 Candidatus Acidiferrum sp.
TGCGGTCGGCAACCGGCGGCGAGGACCGGATCATCGCGCATCAAGTCGCGATAAGTTTCTTCGCCAATCAAAATGCGGGCCCGGCCTGATGCGCCTTCAAGCCGGCTCGCGAGATTCACTTCGCGCCCGAACACGGTGTAATTCATGATGTGCTGTTCTGAACCCACGGTGCCGACCGTCATGAAACCGGTGTTGATGCCTGATCCCAATGTCAGCAGATCGAGCATTGGCAATGGAGCTTCTCCTGCGGCGGCGCGGCGAAAATTCTCTTCCATGCGGTGCTGATTTTCCGCTTCACGCACGCGGTTCAGAACCAGCACGGCACGTTGCGCATCGATGACCGCCCGCACGCAGTCGCGCGCGTGATGCGGATTTTCCACCGGTGCGCCCCAGAACGCCATCACGCAATCGCCGATGTATTTATCGAGCGTGCCGTCGTGCTTGATGGTCACCTCAGCGATGCAGCCAAGATAAGGGTTCACGGTTTTGAGCACCGTTGCTGCTTCCAAGTCGAACTGCTTTTCTGCTTCTTCGCTGCTTAATTTATTCTCGGTAATGTAAGCGGTAGCGCGTTTCTGCGCGGCGTCTGTCATGTCGGTGAAGCCGCGAATGTCAGCAAAAAACACTGTGAGCCGCCGCCGTTCGCCACTGAGTGAAAGCTTTTCCTGCCCGAGCAATTCGCGAACAACTGCTGGTGAAACGACTCGGCCGAAGATTTCTTTGGTGCGCTGCCGTTCCCGTTGCTCCACGCGCACGCGATAAGCGATCATTGAGAAATGCGTGATGAGCAGTGATCCGGCAATCGGCAGCACCATCGGCAAAAGCAGCCGCTGCGCATTGAACACCCAGCACGCGACCGTCGCATAAATGATTGCGAGTGCGAACACGGTTGCCACCGCGTTCAGCGTATGGAAATTCCAAGTGCATAAGCCCGCCAACGATGCGAACCCAGCGATCAACATTAGTGTCCATGGCAGGGGCAGGGGGCGAATAAAGCGATTCATCAACACGGAATTCGCGACGTTCCAGTGCTGGCTCAGCAAGCTCGTGTCCGCTTCCAATGGTGTTGCTCCAATGTCCGTCAGGTCGTTGCCCGTCGCAGTGACGCCAATCACGACCAGTTTATCTTTCCACCTGTTGGTCACGTCTTCACTTCGTCCGTCGCGCCGTGCTTCGTATTGATCGAGCAGCGACTCAATGCTCTCGCGTGTGAGAACCGGACTCGTCGGCGTGAGACTCCAATCGATGTAGATGAATCCGTCATGATCGAGAGGAATAACGCGACGAACTTCGTTCGTGCCGGCCAGAGAGATTTCGCGCCCCCGCATGTCGACCGCCGCGTGATCGAGATCAAGTTGAAGCTCACGCGCGGCGAGCACGATTCCCATTTGCCAAAGCCGAATGTGCGTGAATGCCTGGACGAGAACCGGCGGCTGTGGCGGCGGCTTTGTCCCTGTATTCCGCTCGACCATTTGTCGGCCGACAGCAATACGATCGAAATCGTTGTTCGCCAAAATTGGAATGACCTGCGGCCCGCCTTCCGCATCTGGAAGCAGGATTTGGTCTGTGGTGATACGGGCATTTGCCAAATCGCATCCGTAGAGAAACGCAAATTGCTGAATCAACGGGTCCCAAATCAGCACGTCGGTGAACGGGCGCGCGCGGCGCAGCGTCCCATCCACTTCACGACGTGCAGAAATGTCGGCGATGCCGGATGCGTTGGTGCGAAATAAAGAGTGCGGCGGAAGCCCATGTTCCGCCGGAAGAATGACGTTGCCCGCCGAGCGAAGTTGCTGCGCGAAAAAAATGTCGGAGTCGATGACGGCGTTGCTGACGATAATGGGCTTGTGATCCGGACGCCGTTCAGCAAATACAACATCAAAACCAACCGCTTTGGCGCCTTGTTGCCGCAACTCATCAACGAGCCGCCCATGCACCTGCCGCGGCCAGTAGAGCCCAAATTTATAAGGCAGGGTGCCGTTCAGGAGTGCTTTGATACTGTCATCAGTAATCGCGACAAAGCCGAGGTTCGTCGCTGCGGGGGGTGATTGCCGCGCGGCGAGGCGCACGCGCCAATCGTAGGTCATCCATTCGACTCGGCTGAACAACGTAAACCGCGGCTCGAAATGCGAAAGGACCTCGAAGCCGGAGATGAGGAGAGCAACACCAGCGCAAATCAGGACGGGAACCAGCGCGGGTGATTTCCATTTCACCGCGCGACGAAAACAAAAAACCCAGAGGAACTCAAGGTCGCTCTGGGTTTCGAAAAGACGTTGCGCGCTACTTGGATGGCAGAATCGGAGAAACGAAGAAATCAGACGGTTGCACGAACGGGCGGATGTCGCGGCCGATGCCGTGGTGCGTCGCATCCCACACTGAATCGACAATTTCTTTCAGCAGAATTTCAGATGCCGGACGCGGCGCAGTGTCCCCGGGACTGACCGTTTGGGCGTCATGCAGCACAAACGCATTGCCGCCGAAATACGCGATACCCGCCGTGCCTTCGCCGACAGTAAGATCTCCGTTCGCCGTAAGATAAATCGTGGTGCCGCGCACACCGGCAATACCTTTGGGCGTCTTGATTTCGTAGCGGGAAGCCTTCGCGAGCTTGTTGATCCTCGCGTAGATGGCGCCCGTGCTGAGGTCAAACTCACTGGTGCTCACGGTGTCAGCAGGAGTTTCAGTGACGGTGAGTTCGCCCACGCCAAACGTCGTCTCAGGCGTGATCTGAACAACGCCGACGTTGTGGCCGACTTCCAAATCGGCATGTGACGACGGACCTGTCTTGATCACATCACCGCGACGCAAATGCGTTCCAACTGGGACGGGCACGAAGGCGCCACCGCCGCTGGAATACTTCACATCGCCGGCGACGGCACTGACGAGAACATCGTTTTCCGCAGCTTGAGCAACGGACGACAGAGCGAAGCTGCCGAGTAATACGGCGAGCGTGGCCGACTTAAAGATCAATGCGGGACTCAATTTCATAAGTGTGCTGGCTGAGCCAAGGCAAAGTGTTTATTGGCCGCCAGCCTACAAGGCGCAAGTCCAAAGTCAATTTGATTATCCGCGAAGCGCCGCATTGCCTCAGAGAAAGTTACCGAGGCGGTTGAAGATTAAACCAGGGCTGCGTCTTTTTCTGCGCGGTGCTTGCCAAATCCCGCGATTCAATATTTGTCCGGCACGGTCACGCCGACTTCGCGCGCAAAACACACGCGTTGACCACGACGTCGGGAAAGCGTCCAACCGCGCAAGCTGACCCTGATGGGTTCAGCTACCTCTTCGCACCGGTGAACCGGCGATATTTTTCCTCAGCAATTTCTATCTGATTTTTCCCGTTTCTATTTCTATCTGAGTGAAACTCACGCGATTGGCGTGAAAAGCACACAGTTGGAGAGAGGCGAAATGAATTCTTCTGCTTAACTCCTGATAAAACACGTATGGCACCGGCGGTGCTTGGCGTTTATGAATCAAGTTGACACTGCTAGGCGAAAAACTAAAGTTCGCGCTCTGTCACCCAAACAAACAGACACAGTTATGACACAAAACCGAAAGAACAAAGCTTTCACCCTGATTGAATTGCTGGTCGTCATTGCAATCATTGCGATTCTCGCCAGCTTGCTCCTGCCTGCATTAGCAAAAGCCAAAGCCCGTGCGCAGAGGACTGGATGCCTCAACAACCTCAAGCAGATTGGTTTGGCGTTTCGTATCTTTTCAAACGACCACAGTGATCGGTATCCTTGGGATACCTCCCACGCCGAGGGAGGCAGCCAAGGTGACGCCGACACCATCTGCTCGACGAATAACTTCTTTTCAGCCAGTAATGAACTGAGCACGCCAAAAATTCTCGCTTGCAACAGCGATGGCGCGGTCGCCAAGGCAAGCAGTTGGGACGCTTCTTTTAAGAGAGATAGTGCCAGCTACTTCACTGGAGAAAGTGCTGATGAAAGTAAGCCACAGAAAGTGATGACAGGGGACCGCAATCTTTCGGGCGGCACCATCGCCAGTAAAGTTGCAACTTATACCGAGGCCCAATCCGCTGGTGTGAATTGGTCGAACAACGTGCATGTCGCGCAAGGAAACATCGGTTTGTCTGACGGGAGTGCCCAACAAGTGACTCCTACCATGATGAAAAGGCAGATGACTAATGATTTTGCCGAAGGCAATCCAGCAAAGTTCCGCTATCCCTTTTGAGCGGTTATTGATCAGCTGCCATTTTATTGAGGCGCCCGCGAGGGCGCCTTTTTGTTGCGGTGCGGCGATGATGTCGTTTGACCGAACATCGAGACCCGCTATAATTCGACCCTTGTCATGAATGTTCTCCAGTTGAGGTGCTACCGCGCCGCCGTCGTTCTGGCAGTTTGCGGGACATTTTTTGGGGCCGAAGCCGGTGAACGGATTATTTTTTCACACTCGGAGAAGGACGTGCTGGCTCCCGCGGCTCCCCAGAATCCGAGACTTCCTTCGGCGACTGAGCGGCACACTTCGTTCGCGCCGGCCCCGCTGCAGACGGTGGCTCCCTATACTCCGCCTTCTCCACGCCCAGAACAGCGCCGGAACGAAAAACGATCTTTGTTCGATGCTCCTGAGCTGTTTTTGGACAAAACCACGCGAGACAGCAGCGTCACAGGTATGCAGAGGAATTCCATTTCTCCGCATGCGCCTAGACCATTTTTTGTTCCTAGCCTTGATGCCGGAACTGATCCAAACCGTGCGCTGTCTCCCATCCAACAATACGATTGGAACCCCGAAAGCTCAGAAACGAACACACGTGAGAAGCCAGCAGACCACCGCGGGCGTTTCGAGTCTAGCATGTTCAGCCGTTCCCACGAAAACGAAGATAGTCGATCTGCACCGAACGAATCGCTTACGGACTTTTTCGAGAACGCAAAAAAAATCGAGCTGAGTCGCAAACAATTGGAAAGCAACGCGGAGTTCGAGAAGTTACTGCGTCCGACGCCGCCAATGATGATCGGGCGATCTCCTGATGAACCTGCAGGACCAACCCCCTTGAACGCAACACGAACGCCGACGCCCGTCGTACCGCCGCTCGAAACAAGTAATCCACGGTCTTCGCTCGATCCGATGCAAGCGTTCACTGATCAGCAGCGGCACTGGCGCGGACCGAGTATGGAAGATATGAATCGCAAGGTCTTCGGTTCCACGGCGGCCAAGCCTTCTCTCTCCGCAGAGAATCCGGATCAGCGCGCGCCTCTCATGCGACAGCCGACGTTTCAGGAATTTCCAGCGCGGCGTTTTTAAGGCGCTTGCCAGGTCAACACATCTACAGTCGTTCCGTTCTCCAGCTTCGTCATCGGCGGTAGGTCCAGCAGGCCGTTAGCGCGCGCGAGTGATCCGAGCATG
>DATHEW010000837.1:0-2853 GCA_035318425.1 Candidatus Acidiferrum sp.
CCGAAGAGGATCAAGTTGTGTGCCGCAATGTCCGCATCGCTGACGTCCACGTCGTCCTTCACCCGGGCATCACCTCGAAATTGCGCGCGCCATTCGTTCGTGGCTTTCGCGAGTCGAGTTGAAATCCACGCGCGGACTTTCTCGTTCTGTGGTTTTCCTGTTGGCCGCACGATCAGGAAACTGTCCATGAACGCGTCGTCGATCGGGCCTTGCAGTTGCGGAACTTTGCGCAGAGTCGTCGAACGCGCAGCCGGCACTGAACCATCAATCCATGAATCGTCCCGCTGGCGCAACAGGTGAACGATCGCCCTGTCCGCTTCAGTTCGAGCGGTCGCACGAACCGGCTCTCCATTCACACGCACGTCGCGCAATGCCGCTTTCACGGCGCGCGCAATCTTGAACTCCGTCACATTCGTCGTGGCGATTTCCAGGCGCTGATCGGTTTCAGTAACGATCACGTCCGCTCGCAGCCAGTGCTGTTGCAGTCCCAGTACTTCCACACCGGGTGCCCGGTTGAAACGCAGAGTGCGAGTGGTGAAGCGGACTTCGTTTGGCGACGCTTCCTTGCCGCGCTCGATCGCATCATCAACAAACTTGCTGATCTCCCGCTTCGATTCCGGAGTGTATTTGTGTCCTACGTTGGTGCCCCAAACACGCGTAAGCGTCAGCCCCTCGGCGCGCATCGCTTTTTCCATCATGTCGGCCGCCTGGCGTTGCTTGTCGTCCGTGCCGTTGTAGGCGACGACGGGCAGATTGAAAAAGTTCGCCGCGTAATCCGTAGCGTCATAAAGCTGCCAGAGCTTCTGTTCCCACGTGGACAGCTTCGTTCCTTTCGTCAACGCGCCGGTGTAATCCTCCGTTTCAGAAAAGCCCGCTCCCGGCGCAGCCGCCGCCCACACATCGGGATGATGCGCCGCGAGATGCCACGCGCCGGCTCCGCCCATTGAAAAGCCGCGCATCGCGAGACGGCTGCTGTCGATCGGATAGGATTTCTTCACGTGCTCAAGCGCTTCGAAGACATCGATCTCACCTGCGAATTTGAACGCGTTGCAATAACGTCCGTATGGATGCAGGACGAACGCCCGCGCTGGGGAGAATTCGCCGAAAGAACGCTGCCGGTCAGCGATGAATTTCAGCTCCGTGAGATTGTTGTCGCGCCCATGCAGCCACACATCGAGACGACACGGCGTATGCATGGTGGGTTCGAAATTAGCCGGCACAACCAATCCGTAGGGTTCCACCGAACCATCAATCTTCGAAACGTAGCCGCGCACGACGAGACCGGTGGCCGTGATCCACGGCGCTTTGCCGGAGCGGAGTTGCTGCGCACGCTCCATCCCTTGCTTCAACAAGTTGCGAGCGACCGCCACTTCATTCGAGCGATAAAACTCGTCGTAGCGCAAAGGCCAATCGACGGCTTTATGAAAAATTTGCACGTCGGGCAGGAGTTCGAGCAGCGGCGGCCTGGAGGCGAGTTCGACGCGGAGTGCTTGAATCTCTTTCCCCAGTTGCGCGACGCCCGCACTCAACTCCTCATGGTCAACGTCGCCGATGCGAAGACCGGCCGGCGGCACGCGCGTGTTCGTTGCTGCGACGGCCGCGAGGCAGAGATGCATTGCCGCCAGGAAAATGAACATCGCTTTCATGATCATCGTGCCTGGCTGAGGCGCTCCGCGTAAACTTTGCGCGCGTGATCGTAAGCCGCGATCGCCTCCTGCATTTCATTCGCTTTGATGAAGCGCTCTTTCTGCGACCAGCATTGGTCCACGCCCTGAAGGCACCATTCGATGCTTCGTCGCTCGCGCACCGGCTCGTTGCCGATGTTCACCCAGATCGGATTGCTGTGTGACGAAGGAAAAATTCTCAACCCGATCCAACTGCTGCGCTTGATCGACGTATTGAACGTCACATCGCGCAGCTCGCCATCGGCCACGATCTCCTGCCGCGCCACGGCTCGGCCGTTCACGATCAATTCCACTGGGACTTTCCGCGTGTCGCCAAGACGCGCCTTCTCAATGGTCCATGCGAAGCGCTGGCGCGCGCCCGTATTCGGTTTTTCATCAAGACGTGCAGCGATCTTCGCAATCGCCCGCACACGGAAGCCTCCGGCCGGAACTTCTGCTGGCACTTGCAACTCGCTGCCGTTTTCTCCCACTGCGACATCGTTCAACTTGAAATCAATGATGTGGCTGTACCCATCGCTCACGTAACAACGACCGAGCCGCACGCCTTCGCACCAATCGTCGTAAGTGAGCATGCCATCCAGTTTCACGTAGCTGCGGCCCAGCCCGACGCGCTCGCCGTAGATGCACGGAAAATCCGTCTCACCACTTCCCCGAACGCGGAAGCCGGCGTTCATGGCGTGATACCACATGTTCAACTCTGCATAGGGATCGGTGTCCACGGTGGAGGTAAAGTCGACTGCGGGTACGAGCTTGCCATCCGGTCCGGGAACTTCGTGCGTGATGTCCACGATAAACTCGTTCGCACCGATGCCGTCGAACTTCGGTACGGTATAATTCGGCAGTTCCGTGCCCGGCACCTGGATGCCGTTGCCGGAATGTGCCGGGCCGGTGACAGCGCCTTGCTTCTTAGCCCACTTCAATGTGTTCAAACCAAGTGTCGGCCAATGTTTCCATGAATCACCGCCCGGATGGATTTGTTCCTTCAATCGCAGCAAGACGAGATGTCCGCTTTGGTGCGAGCCGAAACCGCTCACCTCAATGTCGTAGCGCAGCAAGTAGGGATATTGGGAAACCTTGTCGATGGTTCCGCAGAAGAATTGCTTCTGGAAATCAAAGCACGGTCCCCACGTGAGGTTCGCGCCAATCTTCAAGTCCTCGCCTTTGCAGT
>DATHEW010000838.1:0-3609 GCA_035318425.1 Candidatus Acidiferrum sp.
CACCAGCATCGCCGAATATGTTTTCACCCCGCGCGGCCTTGGCAAACTAGCGCGTTACTCGTTCCGCACTTGGCGGCGGCAAACTGGCGACCTGGTGGATGTCGGCGAAGAACTGGTGGAAGGCGGCTGGCGAGTGATCAAGCCCGAACGCGACAAGCGCAACTGATCAGCCCTTGTAAACAACCATGATCCCGTAGTCGCTGATCCACTGGCGCGACCCCAGTTCCATGTGCGAGTAGATCAACGGCTGAATGCTCACGATGTTGGTTTCGCCCACTTTCTGCAGGAATTCGGACACGTGATCGTCGAACAAATCCTTCCCGACCTCAACGTGATCGGCGTGGCGCATCGTCTTCACCCGAAGCTTCTTGTCGGTTTCTTTCGCGGCGACTTCCAGCGGTTTGTTGGCTTTCGCTATCGCAGCGGCAGGCGGCGCTTTGTCGTAAGTGGGAACTTTAAAATGCTTCTCCTCGCGCGGCGCAGGAGCGGCCGGCGGCAGCAATGAACTGGCTTCCGCGGCAGGCACTACGATGGTCTGGCCGCACGATGGGCACTGTATTTCAACTCCAGCGCCGGTCTCATCGACCGACAGCTCCTGGTTGCAGTGCTCGCACTTGAAGACAATTTCCATACGCCGGATTACGCGCAGCGTATGGATGCGATGAAATCGTTGCGAGCGGAAATTTACTCGCCTTCGACGCGCTCGATGCGCGCGCCAAGTTTCTTCAACTTGCCATCGAGATTCTCGTAGCCGCGGTCCACATGATAAATGCGATTTACCTGCGTGGCGCCTTTGGCGGCGAGACCCGCGATCACCAGCGCGGCTGACGCGCGCAAGTCACTCGCCATCACCGGCGCACCACTCAATGGCTTGCCACCCTTGATGATCGCGCTCGGGCCTTCGATCGAAATGTCTGCGCCGAGACGCGACAGTTCGCTCACGTGCATGAAACGAGATTCGAAAATGCGCTCCGTGATGATGCTGATGCCGGGGGTCATCAGCAGCAATGCCATCATCTGCGCCTGGCAATCTGTGGGAAATCCCGAGTACGGCAGCGTCGTGATGTCCACGGGATGCAGGCGCGCTCCGCGCTTCACGATGATGTCCGGTCCTTTGCGTTCAATCTTCACCCCGCACTCGCGCATCTTGTCGAGCACTGCGTGCATGTGGTCTGCGCGCGCGCCCTTCAAAGTCACTTCACCATTCGTCATGGCGCCCGCCAGAGCGAATGTCGCGGCCTCGATGCGGTCAGGAATGACGTCGTGCTCCGCGCCGTGCAATTCCTTCACACCCGTGATCGTAATCGTGGGACTGCCAGCACCCGTGATCTTTGCGCCCATGGCTCGGAGGAAATCCGCGAGGTCTGTCACTTCCGGTTCGCACGCCGCGCTCTCAATAATCGTCACGCCCTCCGCAAGCGTCGCGGCCATCATCACGTTGGCCGTACCGAGCACAGTGGGGCCAGCACGACCGCCCAGGAACAAATCTGTGCCGAGCAACTTCGGCGCTTTGGCGATGACGTAACCTTTGTCGATCGTAATCTTCGCGCCGAGGTCGCGCATGCCCTTCAAGTGAAGATCAATCGGACGCGAACCGATAACGCACCCACCGGGCAACGACACGTTGGCCTTGCCCAAACGGCCGAGCAGTGGGCCGAGAATACAAATCGAGCCGCGCATCTTGCGGATCAAATCGTAATCGCCGTGCCCATTGATCTTTGCTGCTTGAACGGTAAGCGTGCCGCCGTCCCATTTCACTTCAGCGCCCACCGACGCGAGGATTTTCCCCATGAACTGCACGTCGCTCAGGTCGGGCACACGGCGGATCACGCATTTCTCGCGTGTGAGCAGCGTGGCCGCCATGATGGGCAGCACGGCGTTCTTCGCGCCGCTGATCTGGACTTCACCGTGCAATGGCACGCCGCCTTTAATGAGTAAACTTTCCATGGAAATTCTATTGGAACTCGTCGCGCGATCACTGCGGCCGTGCGATCAGAATTCTTGGCCGCGCACTGTAGTCATCGATGATTTCGTCCACAATCCACTTCTCGCTTTCGAACAAACTTTTCAGCGCTGGCGCCTGGCCGTCGCTGAACTCGCCCATGAACTTGCCGTGCGGCTTGAGTAGCGCCTTCGCGTCACGAGCGATCGTCCGAAACACATCCAGGCCATCCGCGCCACCATCCAGTGCCAGGCGCGGCTCGTGTTCGCGCACCTCGGGCTGAAGGTCGGCAATTTCCAAACTCGGGATGTACGGCGGATTGCTGACGATGAGATCGAACAGCGTGCCCTCGGCATCTTGCCGGGTGGAACTGTGCGGCGCATGAGGTGTGCTCGTCTCTCCAAAGCCAAGACCCGGAAAGATGCCGGGCGCACATTGACGGAACTCGATGCGCTCGCTCACGTTGTGTCGCGCTGCGTTCTCCTTCGCGAGCGCCAGCGCTTCGTTCGATACATCGACGGCCACGCCGCGCGTGCTTTCCACCTTGTTCGCCAGCGCGATGGCGATGCAACCGGTGCCGGTGCCGATGTCGAGAAAGGTTGAAGGTTGAGCGTTGAGCGTTGAGAGAAATTGCGCGGCGCGCTCGGCGAGCAATTCAGTTTCTGGCCGAGGAATTAGCGCCGCGGGCGAACACTTGATCTCGAGACCGCAGAATTGCCACGTGCCCAGAATGTATTGTAGTGGCTCCCGGGCGCTGCGGCGTTTCACGAACTCCCGGCATGTCGCGAGTTCCACGTCGCTGAGTTCACGCTGAAAATTCAGGTAAAGCTTCAGGCGCGGCATCTTCAAAACGTGAGACAGGATCAGCTCGATTTGCAGGCGCGGAGACTCGACGTTTTTCTGCGCCAGGAATTCCGTGCTGCGCTGGATCACTTCGAGGACGGTCACGCGGGAAGCATTGCTGGTGGATTATTTGGGAACAACTTTGAACTTTTGAACTTTGCCGCGTCTTGTGCGTCACATAATTTCACAAACATGAAACGTGCTTTCGCCATTCTCCTGACTTTGATGCTCGCCGCATCTGCATTCGCCCAGGCCGACGCCGTCGCGCTCGCGGCGCAACGCGAGCAGGAAGAGAACGTCAAGCGCCTGACCGCGACGATCCAGGAAGTTCAGGAAGCGCAGGGCAAACAACAGGAACGCATCAGCGGCCTGGCGAGTGAAGTGGACAAACTTCGCACCGAAGTCGCCAAGGCGAACAACAACGCGGCGAATCACGAGGCGCTCAAGCGGTTGAACGACCAGATTCTCGAAGTGGACAAGAGCCGCGTGGCCGACAACAAAAAGATTTACGAAGCGCTCGAGCAGTTGAAGAAGCTCATCCTCGACCGTCCAGCCCCACCGCCTGTCCGCAATGCGTTGACTGCTCCACCGGTGAATCCTGGAAACTCCGCGACCGGTGCTGCCACCGCATCCCGCCCGACTGGCAATGCCACGGAAGAAGGATTCGAGTATGTCGTTCAATCCGGCGACCGTCTGGACCTGATCGTGAAGGCGTATCGCGCTCAGAACATCATGATCACCGAGCGGCAAGTCATGAACGCCAACCCGAACGTGAAATGGGAGCGGATGCGCATCGGCCAGAAGATTTTCATTCCAAAACCGAA
>DATHEW010000839.1:0-2350 GCA_035318425.1 Candidatus Acidiferrum sp.
TCTCTCCGCGTTGCCTCCGTGACGTTCTCGCTGCTCGCGCTGCCCGCGCGATCCGCCGATGCTCAGCCCGGGCGGCTGATCGCGGTCAGCAACGAAGTTGGGCATACGGTAACACTCATCGACGCAAAGTCCCTTAAACTGCTCAAGACCATTGCCGTCCCGGAGCGCCCACGCGGAATCGCGTTCAGTCCCGACGGCAGCACGATCTTCGTCGCACTCAGTGACCCGCAAAAGAACGTCAGGACAAGCGGCGACGCGATCGTCTCGATCGACGTAGCAACCGGTCGGCTCAGCGGGGTTTTTCCAGCCGGGACGGATCCGGAGCGATTCGCCATCACGCCGGACGGGAAACGGCTCTACGCCGCCAATGAGGACGGCAGCTGGGCCTCGGCGACGGACATCGCCACGAGGAAGGTTGTCGCCACGTTGATCGTTGGCATCGAGCCGGAGGGAGTGGCTGTCTCTCCCGACGGGCGCTGGGTGTACGTGACAGCTGAGACCAGCAACAGCGTTTCAGTCATCGACACGAGGGCGAACAAGGTGGTCGCCAACTTTCTCGTCGATGTGCGGCCGCGCGCAGTGGCGTTCTCGCCCGATGGCAAACACGCATATGTCACCGCCGAGATAGGTGGCACTCTTAGCGTGATCGACGCGAAGACGCGGTCGGTGACGCACACCATCTCTCTCGAGGACCGTCAAGGAAAGCCTGTTGGACTGGCCGTTTCACCTGACGGCCGATGGATCTACGTCGCCAACGGAAACGCTAACGTCGTCTCCGTAGTGGATGCTGCGCGGAATTCAGTGGTTGGAAGAATAAAAGTCGGGAGACGTCCGTGGGGGATCGCAGTGTCGCCGGATGGACGCACGGTGTACACCGCCGATGGCCTCTCGGATTCGATGAGCGTGATCGACGCCCGGACTCGGCGCGTCGTAGCCACGGTGACGGTTGGACGGCAGCCGTGGGGCGTGGCTGTATCGCCCTGATATCCCGGTTTACGCAACAAAAAGGGGAGCCGATCGGCTCCCCTTTTTTCTTTGGACCCGCAACGACTATTGCTTTCTCAGCTGGATGCTCCCGTTCACGCTGCTCGCGCGAAGATCTCTGCCCCCGGCGCCTATCGTTCCCGCCGCGTGGCGCGGGCCCCACTTTCCTGAAAGCGTCATCGGAAAGTCGCTGTCGATTCCGCCGTGTACCGTGTCGAATCGGAAGGTCGCGTCGAACCGCGCCGGGACCCAGATAGCGACCGAGCCGTTCACGGTTTTGAAGGTCATGTCGTCGTTGCCCGACAGCGACGCCATCCGCGCATCGACGTTCCCATTCACCGTCTCAGCGGTTACCGGCCCGGCTGACGTGTTCACGTCGACGCCTCCGTTCACCGTTTCGGCACGCACAGGACCGGACGCGTTGCGAACGGTGACGCCACCATTGACGGTATTGGCTTTGACCTCAGCCCCGACGTCTCGCACCGACACACCGCCATTCACCGAGTGAGCCCCGACGCGCACCGAGCGCGGAACCTGAACCGTGATTCGTACGGAGCTGTGGTTGTCGTTGTGATCGTTGTGCCGCAGCTGCTCCATGCCACCATCTTCGCACCGTGAATTGTTATTCCAGATTGCGCAGATCGTCACGTTGCCGCCCGCCTGAACGACCTCGTAGTGGATGTCATCGAGTTCGCGACCGTTCGACCGCTTCTCTGCCACCAAATGCACCATGTTGTCGGCGCTCGGCGCGAAATCAACCGACCCATTGATGTTGAACACGCTCATCCAGCGTCCACCATCCACGCGGCCATCCCAGCGCCATACGTCGGAATCGCGGCCAAACTGCTGCTGCGCGCCGAGCAGGGGCGCGGCAACCGCGAACGCGAGGCCGGCGAAAATTGTCGTCCTATTCATCATCTCTCCGGGTGGTTGAGTCTGAGCCGCTATCGATCACAATACGCCCGCTGAAGGTCTGCGCCGTGACTCTCGCCCTTCCGTCACCAAGCGTGAACTCCATGCGTCCTTCGCTTCTCCTGCCGCGAGCAGGGATGGTCACCGGAAAATCGGTGGTCACATCGCCGCTGAACGTCTCGACGCTGAACTGGGCGCCGGCGTTGCGCGGGATGTTGAGCCGCAGCGTGCCGGAGTGGGATTCGAAGCTGTACTTTCCGCCGGCGTCGATGCTGCCCGAGTAGATAATGTCCCCACTCACAGTCTCCGTGCGAACGTCTTTTGACTGCGCTCCAACCAGACGTACGTTGCCGCTCACCGATGTCGCCTCGAGATTTCCGGTCACCGTTTCGGCGCGCACGTCTCCACTCACCGTTTCCGCGCGGAGATTTCCATTGATTTGCGCCGCGTGGAC
>DATHEW010000840.1:0-2430 GCA_035318425.1 Candidatus Acidiferrum sp.
GCAAGCCCTTCGATTTGAAATTCACCAGCACCGATGGCCGGGGAATCGATTTTGAGAAGCTGCGCGGTAAAGTCGTGTTGATCGACTTCTGGGCAAGTTGGTGCGGGCCGTGTCGCCGCGCCTTTCCTGAAATCAAAGAAACTTACGCACAGCTCACCGCGAACGGTTTCGAAGTGATCGGCGTTAATCTCGACGAGAAGGAAGACGCGATGCGGAAGGTCCTCACGGAATTCGACATGAAATATCCCACTCGCTTCGATGGCCAAGGGATGAATGGAACGATGGGACAACGCTTCGGCATCACGGGCATTCCATCGATGTGGCTCGTGGACAAGAAAGGTGTTGTGCGTGACATCCGCGAAGGTGTGCCGCGCGATCCGACGGTGGGAATGAAGCTGAAGGAACAGGTCACGTCGCTGCTCGAGGAGAAGAACTGATGTTCATCAACAACCAATTCCTCGGCATCGAATGGCACGCGTGGAAGGTGATCGGCTGGGCCGGCAACGCCGTGTTCTTCTCGCGATTCGTCGTGCAATGGCTCGCGACCGAGAAGCGCAAGCGCGTGGTGATTCCCGTTTCCTTCTGGTGGTTGAGCCTGCTCGGTTCGCTGGTGCTGCTGGTGTACGGCTTGTTTTATCTGCGGGACTCCGTCGTGATTTTCGCCTACGCGTTCACGTGGATTCCTTACATCCGCAATATCGTGATTCATTATCGCAACAAGGCGGCGCAGAAGCAGTGCGGCGCCTGCCACACCAATGCGATGCCGCACGCGGAGTTCTGTTACAAATGCGGCGCAAGACTTGAACCTATTCCGCCGGCCGAAATTTCAGTGCGCTGACTTCGCTCCGATCACGCGTTCGATGATTTCCAGCGCGCGAGTATGGCAGGTGTAAAGATCGGTGCCCGCGGCATACGCAACAGCATTTCGGCTCCACTCAATTCGCCGAGGCGACGTGAGCATTTCCGCGAGCACGCGATCACACGCGTGTTGCTCAAACGGTGAAGCCAGGACGCAGCCAGCGTGAGCGCGCTCGATGTGAAACGCGTAGCCGCACGTGTCCGTGGTGAGGACGGGCAGGCCGGCGGTGAGCGCTTCGAGCAGGATCATCCCCGCCGCTTCGCTGTAAGCCGGATGCACGAGCAAATCCGCCGCGAGCAGAAAATCGAACACATCGTTTCGTCCGCCAAGAAAGTGAACGCGATCTCCCAGGCCAGCACTGCGTGCCTGTCGCTCGAATGCGCCGGAACGGTTCTGACCGATGACTACGAGACGTGATTGCTTGCGAAGCGTTTCATCCAGCGAAGCCAGGGAGCGAATCGCGCGGTCGAGTCCCTTCACGCGAAATCCCGAGCCGACGAGCAGCAGAATATTCTCATCATCGCGCCAGTTGTTTTGGCGACGAACACGCTCACGGGTTGCGCGCTGTTGCTCGGGAGAAAAGCTGCGCCGCTCAATGCCGGGCGGCAGCACGTGAAAGCGTTCGCGTTCCGTGCCGTAGAATCGTTCGTAGCGGGGAATCTCCTGCTCTGTGAGCGCGAGCAACTGCGTCCGCTGGCCGCGAGCGAACACCGATGCTTCCAACGCCCGAAAATGTCGGTAGCGCGGAAGCAAGCGATGCCACGGCGACTTGAGGCGCTCGACCTTCGCGGCGTAGCACGGGTCCGAGCCGTAATAGACATCGAGGTTCGGCAGCTTGTTGAAGCCGATCGCGCCATCGAGTTCGTGCTGCGGGAGCGCGGTCGCTAGTTGCTTCAGCCATGAGCGATTGCGCGAGATATTGCTCCAGCCCTGTTGCCCGAAGAGTTCTATCTTGATTCCCGATATGTGATCGCCTTGCCACGTGCGAGTGAAAATCGTGGCGTCGTGGCCGCGAGCCGCAGAGAGACGCGCGATCTTGAGGCAGTCGCGTTGCAGACCGCCGAAGGGAAAGTAATCGAAAAGCAGAAAGCCGAGTTTCATTTCGTCTTCGTTGAGGAACGCGCGGAGTTGGAGGTTCGCATTTCCAGCGGTACGATTCCGAAGCGCGGCTGCACAGCGCGGCGAGCGCGAATGGTGCGCACCTGCCAGCGCAACGAAGCGGGCCACGTGAGTTTCATTTCCTGCAACAGCGCCTTTTCCTTTTGCCATCGCTCGCTTTTGCGAAGTGCCAATGAGAGAGAACCGGGGTTGCGTGTGTAGAGATAAAGGATCTTTGGGATCAAATGCACCGACACTTTCGCGCGCGTAATGCGACTCCAGAATTCCTTGTCGCCCGCCGCGATGAACCGTTCATCGAACTCGCCAAGCGTGGTGCGCAATTCATTGCGCCAGGCCGTGAATGGACCGAAGCGCGTGCTCAACGGCAGTTTCGCAATACGCGCCGGCTCCCAACTGTTCCATTCGTCGTCCATCGGCTGTTTCACGATCAACGCAGTGCAGACATCGACGGC
>DATHEW010000841.1:0-3446 GCA_035318425.1 Candidatus Acidiferrum sp.
AGTAATCAGTAATCAGTAATCAGTAATCAGTAATCAGTGAACCAGTGAACAGTAAATCCCCTTCGCACTGATTACTGATTCACTCACTACTGATCACTTCTCTCGATTCCTCCGTCGTCCACTCGGTGCGTCCGTCCGGAAACCATTTCCAATGCGCCGCGAAAAAGCCGCCGCGATGTTTCCAGAATAACGGCCAGATGATGTCGCGATCGGTTTGCGGAATGTGCAGTGACGGAATCGTCTCGCGTGAGAAAAAGCAAAACGTGCCTTCCGGATGCTTCGGCGGACATTCCTTCAACCGGGACTTCGCCTCGAAAAGAAAAATGAGCCAATGCCCCGCGCCGCCGTACGCGTGCTCGCTCACCACGCCAGTGAGGTGAAGGTCGGCAGGCGTGATGTGAATGCCGAGCTCCTCTTCCGCCTCGCGGCACGCGCAACCGTACGGCGACTCGCCGTCCTCCATGTGCAGCTTGCCGCCGGACGGGCTCCAAAATCCGCGGTTCGGCTCCTTCGCGCGCTCAAGCAGCAACACTTCGTCCCGCTCGTTGAAGCAATAAAGCAGGGTCGCAACTTTGTAAGGCAGCGCCATCGCGGGCAATGAATCGCAGCAGGAGCACGACTGCAAGGCTGCGCTAAAATGGCCGGTGACTTGGGGCTATCGCTCGCGTAAATTTCGGGCATGGATGAAGCGACGCACGAACTCGACCGCACGCGCCAATGGGTAAAAATGTGGAAGACGGAAACCGGCCCAGTGCTTGAAGAAATTCACGATCGCGAATTGCTGGGGATGTCCGAAGAAGGAGCGCGGAGAATTTCCGCGGTGTTGCTTGATGTACCGAGGGGCAACGCGTTGCGCAAGGACAGTGGGTTGGTCGAACAACAGTTCTGGTTTCAAAAGGCGTGGAAGAAATAACTCACCTGTTCCCAGTCGCGCAAAAGGTGACCGAGTTTTGCAGGGAGCGCGGATGGAAGTTTTGTTTCATCGGTGGCCTGGCTCTTCAGCGGTGGGGCGAACCGCGGAAGACGATCGATGTAGATCTCACACTCCTCACTGGCTTCGGTAAGGAGGAAGCATTCGTGGATGCGCTCCTGAGTGAGTTCACGTCCCGGCGCAATGATGGCCGGGATTTTGCGTTGCGCTATCGCGTGCTCTTGCTGCACATCGGGAATGTCGGCGTTGACATCGCACTGGGTGCGCTTCCGTTTGAGGAACACACTATCGCCAGATCCTCAGATTATGTGCTGAACAACGGTTTCCGAATCCCAACGTGCAGCGCGGAAGATTTGATCATCCACAAGGCATTCGCCAACCGGTTGCAGGATTGGGCAGACATTCAGAACGTGCTCATCAAGCAGCACGGCAAGTTGGATTTTGAATTGATCCTGCGGGAGTTAACCCCGCTGGTTTCGCTAAAGGAGGAACCAGATATTTTGAATCAACTCGAACGGCTGCGAAAAGAAGCAGACCGGCGCGTCCTCAATGCTAAGCGCCAATCTGCTTCTTGAGAGCCTCGCAGATTTCCTTCGTCCAGTGGTTCAGCACGGCGGACTCGCGGCCTTCGATCAGCAAGCGCGCTTTCGGTTCCGTGCCTGAATAGCGCAGCAGAACGCGTCCGCCATCCGGCTTCACCGCGGCCTCGGCCTGGGCGACAAGGCCAAGCAGTCCATCGAGTTCCTCGAACGGTATTTTCTCGCGGACGCGCACGTTGGTAACGAGTTGGGGAAATCGCTCCCAACACTTTGCGAGTTCGGAGCATTTTTTACCGCTCGCCTTCATGATGCGAAGAATCTGCAGCGCGGCGACCAGGCCATCGCCGGTGGAACTGAAATCGCGGAAGATCAAATGCCCACTCTGTTCGCCGCCGAAGGTGTAATCCTCGCGCAACATCTCATCGATCACGTTCTTGTCGCCAACTGGAGTGCGCACCACGCGACCGCCGGCTTTGACGAGCGCGGCGTCCACGCCGGCATTGCTCATCACCGTGGCGACGAGCGTATTCTTGGCGAGCGTCCCGCGTTGCAACATGTCCAGTGACGCCATCACCATGATGTCGTCGCCATCGATGAGTGAACCGTTTTCGTCACAGAGCAACACGCGATCGGCGTCACCGTCGTGGGAGATGCCGATGTCGGCGCGGTGATAGCGCACCTTGTCGCAAATCTCGTCGGGATGCATCGAGCCGCAATCTTTGTTGATGTTCGTGCCGTCAGGAGTGTTGCCATAGACAATCACTTCAGCGCCGAGTTCGCGCAGGACACAAGGCGTGGCTTTGTAAGCGGCGCCGTTGCCGCAATCGACCACGATGCGCACGCCTTCCAGCGTCATGCGACGCGGGAACGAGGCTTTCGCATACTCGATGTAGCGGCCCAAGGCATCCTCGATTCGCACTGCCTTGCCGATGGCGCCGGCGGTTGGGCGGATCGTTTCAATATCGCCGCTGAACACGAGATGCTCGATCTGCCCTTCGATTTTGTCGTCGAGTTTGTAGCCGTCCGCGCGGAAGAACTTGATGCCGTTGTCGTCGTAAGGATTGTGCGAGGCAGTGATCACGATGCCGGCATCCGCGCGCAAGCTGCGCGTCACGTAAGCCACACCCGGAGTCGGGAGCGGCCCGATGAACAACACATCGACGCCCATCGAGAGCACGCCGGCGCTGATGGCGTTCTCCAACATGTAACCGGAGAGGCGCGTGTCTTTGCCGATGACGATCTTATGACGCTCACGGCCGCGCGATTGCGGAGCGACGTGCTTGAACACATGCGCCGCGGCTCGTCCAAGTTTCAAAGCGGTTTCCGCGGTTACGGGTTCAATGTTCGCCGTTCCGCGAACGCCGTCCGTGCCGAAGATTTTTTGTTTCATGGATAAACTACTGCGTTCGTGGGCACCGCCGGGGCGCTGGTCTGCCGCCGGTGTTGGTCGGCAAAGTGAATGGTCGTCCAGACCAGGATGGCCAGGAGGAGGGAAAAGAATTTGCGCCGGAAATTCCGGAAGATCAGGTCACGGAAGTCCATGTTGCTTCGTGGGAGTTGATTTTAACACAGCAGGTCCGGGCTTGAAGCGATCGCTCGTCATCGCGCGCAGGCGATCGAGCCATGAGCGCGGCTTGCCCGGCTGCAGCAGCACACCGCTAAGAAACGAGCGCAGATCTTCGACCGTGATGCCGCGGACGAGTTCGCCTTTGTAAGCGTAGGAAATCGTTCCTGTCTCCTCGGACACGATCACCACCGCCGCGTCCGTTTCTTCGCTGAGCCCGATGGCGGCGCGATGGCGCGTGCCGATGGTCTTGTTCAAATCCTGCCGGCGCGTGAGCGGGAAGATGCACGCCGCGTAGGCGATGCGATCGCCCTTGATGATTACGCCGCCGTCGTGGATGGCGTTGTTCGGGAAAAAGATCGTCTCGAGCATTTCCGGTGTGGCGATGCAATCGACCGGGATGCCCGACTCC
>DATHEW010000842.1:0-3219 GCA_035318425.1 Candidatus Acidiferrum sp.
GCGTACCACTGATTTTATCGATACCGCGTGGCTTTCCGGCCCGGCGGAGCTTGGTTTCGGAGATGGCGGCGAGGCGACGCTCAACACCGCTGGGTTCGTCACGTATTACTACCGGCACTCGTTCAATGTCCCGGTCGCGTCTGCCATCACTAATCTTCGAGTGAACCTCAAGGTGGACGATGGCGCCGTGATTTATTTGAACGGCGTGGAGGCATACCGCCGCAACATGGATACGGGCGTGGTGACTTCCGCGACTTCGGCGCCGGGAACCGCTGCCGACGACGGCAGCGGTTTTCACCCGAAGAGCATTAGCGCGGGTATGCTACAGTCCGGCCCGAACGTGCTGGCTGTGGAAGTGCATCAAGCCGGCGCGGCCAGCAGCGATGTGAGCTTCGATCTCGAGTTGATTGGGAATCCCACTCCTTCCATCACGATTTCAGGTCCGACCAACAATCAGGTCATCGCATCGACCAGCGTGGGCGTTTCTGGCGTGGCGGTTCCCGCCGGATTGAATGTGACTCTCGTGGAGGTGTTCGCGGGCGCGACGAAAGTTGGGGAAAGCACAAACGACAATTTCAACGTGTTCTGGCAGAATGTTGTGCCAGGAAATTATGCGCTTACCGCCAAATTAACGGACAGCGCGGGCATGGTTGCGACCTCGGCTCCTGTCAGCATCACGGTGCAAGCTCCGCCTGCCACGCTGCTGGTGCCAAGGGGTTCGCTTTGGCGTTACAACAATCAAGGCGTTGATATTGGGTTGAACTGGACCAATCGTGTTTACGACGAAACGGGATGGGGAGGGCCATCTGTAGCGCCGATCGGCGATAACGTGGAGGGCGGTGTCCAGCAGTGCGCCACGGTGGTCGGGATCGGCACCGCACCGCGCTATCCCGTGATCTATTTTCGTAAAACATTCACGGCCTCATCCGTTGCTTCCTACAGCCAGTTGTTCCTGCGCATTCAGGCGGACGACAGCGCCGCTGTCTATCTGAACGGCCATCTCCTGCAGAGCGACGGAGTTCTGAGTCCGGGCGTGTTCGGCTATGAAGGTGGCCAAACGCGCGCCGGAGTCGATGAAGTGATGTATCGCGAGTTTTCGGTTTCAGCCACCGCGTTGGTGAATGGCACGAATGTGATTGCCGCCGAAAACCACCAGGTGAATTCGACGAGCTCAGACATCCAGTTTGACGTCGAGCTGGAAGGCGTGCTGGACGTGACACCTCCCATCGCTAGTTATTCGCCATCGCAAGGCAGCACGGTGCTGGAGTTGTCATTTATCAACGTCGGGTTTTCCGAAGGTGTTACCGGAGTGAACGCGTCCGACTTGTTGATCAATGGTGAAGGTGCCACGAGCGTCGTCTCGAACAACGTGAACGACTACACGTTTCACTTCACTCCGCCGCCCACCGGAACCGTAAGCGTCGCCTGGGTGGCCGACCACGGTATCGCCGATTCGCGAGCCAACACTTTTGCCGGTGGGAACTTTTCTTACACCTTCGACCCGAACGCCGGTGGCGCCAACGTCATCATTTCTGAATTCGTGGCGGACAACGACAATGGCATCAGGGACGACGATAGCCAGCGCAACGACTGGATTGAGCTGCGCAATCTGGGTCCGCTCGATGCCAACCTGGACGGCTGGTTTCTGACGGACACGCACACGAACCTCACCAAGTGGCGCATCCCCGCGGTCGCGTTGGCGAATGCGAACTACGTTTTGATCTGGGCATCGAGCAAAGACAAAACGAACCTGAATGCACCGTTGCACACGAACTTCCGGCTGCAAAATGATGCCGGCGGCTATGTCGCGCTGGTGAATGCCCAGACCAACATCGTTTCCGTGTTTTCGAATTATCCCGCGCAGCCCAACGACATCGGGTACGGGCGGGACAGCGTGGATCCCAACTTTGTCGGGTATTTGTCACCGCCCACGCCGGCAGCGCAGAACGCGCAGGGAGGGGCGGGAGTGTTGGGAGCGCCCATTCTTACAGTCCCGAGCGGCGTTTATACGAACGCATCAGTCACCCTCGTAATGGTGAACACGAACGGAACGGGCACGATCCGCTACACAACCGACGCCTCGTCGCCGACGACGACCTCGCCGGTTTATTCCAGTCCGCTGGTGATATCCGCGAACAGCACCATCAAGGCACGTGTGTTTCCATCGGCCGGGGGTGTGTTGCCGAGCCGGGTCGTGGCGCGGAACTACATCTTCCTGGATGCCACATCGGGGAATTTCACCTCGAAGCTGCCGACGATGATCATCAGCACTGAGGGACGGGGAATTCCGGCGAATGTGCCTCCGGGTCAGGCGCGCGCGCAGGGTTCCGTGGCCGTCTTCGACACGCAGGGAGGCCGCAGCAAATTCTCAACGGCGACCGACATGCACGAACTCGGCGCATTCGAGATTTCCGGCCAAACATCGGCTGGTTTTCCGAAAGTCCCGTTTCGCATTGAACTTCAGGACGCGGACGGAAACGACGTGGACACCAAGATTCTTGGGATGCCCGCTGACTCGGATTGGCGCCTGCGCAATCCGTACAACGACAAGACGGAGATGAACGACTTCCTCGGTTACGAGCTGTGGGAGAAAATGGGCCACTACTCGGTGCGCCGGCAATTCGTGGAACTGTTCCTCGACACTGGCGGCGGCCGTGTAACGTATCCGGGCGATTATTACGGGATCATGGTGCTTTGTGAAACGATCAAGGTGAACAACGATCGGGTGGACATTCCTTCGATTTCGCCCTACGCGACGAACCTACCGGTAACCGCGAGTGGATTCATCTTCAAGCGCGACAAGGACAGCGGTGGTGATTTGAACTTCGTTACGCCGGGCGGCCCTGGTTTCGCGGGCATTCCGCTGAAGCTGCATGAGCCGAAGCCGAATGACATGCGCACCGCGCAGTTTCAGGGCGTCACAACTTCATTCCCCGGCAATGGCTACACAGTGGCCGGCAGCAACCAAATGGCTTACTTGCGTAACTTCCTCGGCACGATGGAACGGATGATGTACACGAATGATTGGACCACGCGCACCGGCACGAACCACTATTCGTACTATCTTGACCCGATTGCATTCGCCGACCAGATGATTCACGTCGAGCTCACGAAGCAGATCGACGGTTATCGGCTGAGCGACTTCTTCACGAAGGGCAACGATGGGCGCATCGGTCCCGGCCCGGTCTGGGATTGGAACCTCGCTTTCGGTAATGCGGA
>DATHEW010000843.1:0-2912 GCA_035318425.1 Candidatus Acidiferrum sp.
TGTCTCGTGGGTGCTCACCAGCAAGATGCCGTATCGCGACAAACTGGGGGCAATCATCGGCACGTTCGGCATTTCCAAGGACATCACCTCGCTCAAGAAAGCGGAGTCCGAACTCGAATCCGCCCACCGCCAATTGATCGACGCATCGCGCCGCGCTGGCATGGCGGAAGTCGCCACGGGCGTGCTGCACAATGTTGGCAACGTGCTCAACAGCGTGAATGTCTCCACGACCGTCATCACCGACTCCGTTCGCCAATCTAAAGTGTCCAGCGTCCAGAAACTGGCGCAGTGGTTGCACAAGGAAACATCGAACTCCGGACCGGCCGCCGATGCCAAAGGCGAACAACTCAGGAGCTACGTCACGAAGCTCGCCGAACATCTTGAGACCGAACAAAGAACATTGCTCGGCGAATTGAACCTGCTGTGCAGCCACGTCGAGCACATGAAGGAAATCGTGGCGATGCAACAAACTTACGCCAAGGTTTCCGGCGTCAACGAGCCTCTGACCCCTTCCAGCCTGGTCGAGGACGCAATACGAATGAACAGCGCGGCGTTGTCACGCCACGATGTGCATGTTACGCGCGAGTTTCATGAGGCGCCGCGAGTGATGGTGGACCGGCACAAGGTGTTGCAAATCCTGATCAACCTGATCAGCAACGCGAAGTACGCTCTGGACGCAGGCTGCCCGGAGAAAAAGAACCTCATCATCCGCATCCGTGAGGCGAACAATCGTGTCGCCATCTCACTGATCGACAACGGAAACGGGATCGCGACAGAGAACCTCACGCGAATTTTCCAGCACGGTTTCACCACACGAAAGACCGGTCATGGCTTCGGCCTGCACAGCAGCGCACTGGCCGCGCGCGAGCTCGGCGGCTCGCTGCACGGTTACAGCGATGGGGTCGGCTGCGGCGCGACCTTTGTGCTGGAACTGCCCATCGAGACGATCCCTCCCGCCAATCCCAACCCCTGAGTCCTATGCACCACCATAAATTCCCCCGAATCCTGGTCGTCGATGACAATCGGGCGATCCACGAGGATTTCAAAAAAATCCTCTGTCACGGCGGTGATTCGTCGCCCGATCTCGAAGCGGCCGAGACAGCGCTGTTCGGCGCGGTCGAGCACCGCACGGACGCGGTAAAGTTCCGTGTGGATTCCGCGTTGCAGGGACAAGAGGCGCTTCAGTTGATGGAAGCGGCGTTGCGCGAAGGCGATCCTTACGCGATGGCCTTCATGGACGTGCGGATGCCGCCCGGCTGGGACGGCATCGAAACCACCGAGGCGATCTGGAAGGCGTATCCCGATCTCCAGGTGGTGATCTGCACCGCTTACTCGGATTATTCGTGGACCGAGATGCAGGCGCGTCTCGGCTACACCGATCGGTTGGTGATTTTGAAGAAGCCTTTCGACAACATCGAGGTGCTTCAGCTTGCGCACGCCATGACGGAGAAATGGAAGTTGCTCCAGCAAACGCGCGCTCAGATGAACGAGTTGGAACATCGCGTCGCGGAACGCACCGTCGAACTGCAGGCGACCAACACGCAACTTCAGGCCGAGGTCGCGGAGCGCAAAGCGGTCGAGGCCGCGCTGCGCGAAAGCCAAGAATTGGTGCTGCGGCAGGAACGCCTCGCCGTCGTTGGCCAGCTCGCCGCCGGCGTGGCCCATGACTACAACAACATCATGACGATCGTGCAGGGGCACGCCGAGTTGCTCATCGAGACCGAGAATCTTTCGGAGGATGCCACTTCGTCGCTCAAGGAAATTTCCACCGCAGCGGTTCGCGCGACCAAGCTGACGCAGCAATTACTCGCTTTCAGCCGTAAGCAGGTGATCCGCCTCGCGGACGTGGACCTGGCCAGCGTGACTCGGAACATGTCCGTGATGTTGAAGCGCGCCGTAGGCGAGAACATTACCCTGCAGCTCGCGTTCCCGGCACAGGTTCCAACGGTGCGTGCGGACGTCGGCTCGCTCGAACAAGTGTTGATGAACCTCGTCGTGAACGCTCGCGATGCCATGCCCAAGGGCGGCGAATTGACCATCGGCATCAACCCGGCCGTTTTCGATGAAGTCACGGCGAAGGAAAACTCCGAGCGACGCGCGGGCAAGTTCGTTTGCCTGAGCGTGCGCGACACCGGCACCGGCATGAGCGCGGAGACGATGAAGAAAATTTTCGAACCGTTCTTCACCACGAAGGACATCGGCAAAGGCACCGGGCTGGGTTTGGCAACGGTTTATGGCATCGTGAAACAACATCGCGGCTGGCTGGAAGTGAGCAGCGAACTGGAACGTGGCAGTGAGTTTCTTATTTACCTCCCGCAAGCCTGTGCAGGCGCTGCCGCGAACAGCGCGCCCGCTCCACTGCAGGTCGCTGCGACAACGACCATTCTCGTGGTGGAAGACGAAGCGCCGGTGCGCCGGATCGTAAAGAACGTTTGCGAGCGGGCCGGGTTTCGCGTGCTCGAAGCCGAAACAGGGCGGCAGGCGATCGAGATCGCGACCACGAGCACCGAGATCATCGACGTCGTGCTCACGGACATGCTGATGCCGGAAGGAGTTTCGGGAGCGGAGGTGGCGCGCCAGCTCCGCCAGCGCTGTCCTGGATTGAAAGTGATCTTCACCAGCGGTTATTCGGCGAGCAGCGATCACGGCGTCGATTTGCAGGAAGGGGTGAACTTCATTGCGAAGCCGTATTCACCACCGGCCTTGTTACAACTCATCCGCAAGAACCTTGCGAAGGTTTGAACCAGAACGATCGGGTGCCGGATCGGAACGCGTGGCAGAAAACGGTTGGAATCGTCCCGCATTCCCGATACCGCTCGTGCGTCCCGGTTGGCATTGATGAACACACATAATCCAGAAATGAAAAATGGGCAGGCGTCCGCAAAACGCGATGACGCCGTGCTGGCCAGGCA
>DATHEW010000844.1:0-2161 GCA_035318425.1 Candidatus Acidiferrum sp.
TGCGCGTAGGTGCTTTCAACCGGCGCATTGTTCGCCTGCGCTCCGCCGCGACGGCCACCCCCGATGCCGCCAAGTTCAGAGCTCTGCGTTCTCTCGAGCCGCAAGACGTAGGTTTTACCGCTCCTCCACGATGGCGTGATCGGCACGGGCGCATCACTGGGTTTGCCGGTGAGCGTGGTTTCGTTGGCGGAATTCGCAGCGACGTCGCTCGATTTCTTTTTGCAGCCCACGCCGAGGAGCATGACAGCGCAAGCAATGGCGAGAGGAATGAGCGGCGAGCGTTGGAGGAGGTTGAACATCGCGCCCGAGACGAAACGTGAAGGCGAATTGTTACGCATGTGAGTTTTGACTTCCAGTCAGGGAAGCGGCTTGAATCTGCCGCGATGCATTTGCTGAAACAATCCTTTCTCTTCGCCGCACTGATCGTGTTTCTGACTGTTGGCTGTTCGAAGCCCGCACCAATCACGAAGGCCGCTACGACCGCGTCGTCGCCAAAGCCCACTGCCGTCTCGCCTTCTGTTCCGGGAACGCATGCCCTCTTCGATGGAAAGACGCTCACCGGTTGGGCGATCACCGATTTCGCGGGCAAAGGCGATGTCGCCGCAAAGGACGGGCAGATCAATCTCGGCGATGGCTACATGACCGGCGTGAACTGGACTGGTGCGGTGCCGAACATGAACTACGAAATTTCGCTCGATGCCAAACGGGTGAGTGGCAGCGACTTTTTCTGTGGCCTGACATTTCCGGTGGGTAATGACTCTTGTAGCTTCATCGTCGGCGGATGGGGTGGGGGAACGGTGGGCCTCTCGAGCATCGACGGCGAAGACGCCTCGCAGAACGAGACCACGAGCAGCATGAATTTCGTGAACGACAAATGGTATCGCGTTCGCGTCCGCGTCACGCCCGGCAGAATCGACGCGTGGATTGATGACGAACAAGTCGTGAAGCTCGATACCAAGGACAAGCGCTTCTCGATTCGGCTGGAGGTCGAAGCCTCGAAGCCACTCGGCATCGCCACATGGAATACGGCGGCAGCGCTGAAGAATATCCAGCTCACAACGTTGAAGTGACGTTCTGGTAGAAATGGCGCGCTGCGGCCATTCGGCTCGTTCAGACGGGCCTCTGAACTCCGCCCGACTCGTCGCAGCGCGACGTGTCCCACCTCGCTAGTGCGTTTGATGCGTCTGCTCTGAGGAATTTGTTGCTCCTGCTTCCCGACGTTTTCCATACTCGTGAACATGCGTTCCCGAAAATTCGTCCGAGGCAGGTCTATGATTTACCGAGTCGCTGCTTCAATTCTATTGGTTGCCATGATTGCTGTCTCGCAGGCAGCCCAATCGCGTGGTGCGCGCGTCGCCACGCCGGCTGATGCGATCACCGTGTTGGATGGCTTCAAGGTCGAGTTGATTCGCAGCGCAGAAACGAATGAAGGTTCATGGGTCTCGCTGACGGTCGATCCGCAGGGCCGCCTTATCGTCTCGCCGCAAAACAAAGAGCCGATGTTGCGCATCGTCCTTGATGCCGAGGGCAAGGTTGCGAGCGTGGAGAAGCTTCAGCTCGGCGTGAATGCTGCGATGGGTTTGCTCTATTCTTTCGACGCGCTCTACGTGAATGGAATCGGGCCGGACGGCTATCACCTCTATCGCCTTCCCGACACGGACAAGAAAGGGAAGTACGGCGCGCCGGAATTGATCCGCAAATGGAAGGGCGGCCCTGGCGAACACGGCACGCACGGCATCCTGCTCGGGCCCGACAAGAAGCTCTACATCGTGAACGGAAATTTCGTGGACGTGCCGGACGACATTCTTCCCACATCACCGCACAAGAATTACGCGGACGATCAGGTGCTCCCTCGCATGGAAGACGGCAACGGCTTCGGCGCTGGACGCAAGCCGCCGGGCGGTTACGTCGTGCGGCTCGATCCTGACGGCAAGAACGCCGAGTTGTTCGGGTCCGGCCAGCGCAACACCTACGACATCGGTTTCAACGCGGACGGTGAATTGTTCGGTTTCGACAGCGACATGGAATGGGATTGGGGTTCACCGTGGTACCGTCCGACGCGCGCTTATCACATCACGAGTGGCGCGGATCACGGGTTCCGTGAAGGCTCGGCGAAATGGCCCACGTATTACGAAGACAGCCTGCCCTCAGTGGCGGACAT
>DATHEW010000845.1:0-2515 GCA_035318425.1 Candidatus Acidiferrum sp.
GAAGATGGCAGCCATGAACGAAGCCAGTTCCAAGCCACCCCCGGTTCCAATGGCTGGCGCAACCTTGAAGATCAGGTGATATGACAGCCGCGAATTTCGACTTTCTTACCGCGACCGACAAGCCCGCCCTGCTCGCGCTGAGCACGCCCGAGTGGCAGGAGCTCGCGAAGGCCGCCCTCAGCGAGTTGGGTTACAAGGTTCACATGGCAGCAACGCATGGTGATTTCATTACGAGTTTCAGTCAGGTGGCGTATCAGATCGTGGTGATCGAGGAATGTTTCGCGGCGGACACTGCGCCTGAGAATCGCAGCCTGAATTTTCTCCAGAGCGGCCAGATGCAGTTGCGCCGGCACGCGACGATCATTCTCGTCGGCGATAGCTACACGAGTTTCAATCCGTTGCAGGCATTTCAAAATGGCGTTCATCTCGTGGTGAATCGTTCTGAGATGCTGCTGCTCATCCAGTTCATCCAGAAGGTCGTGGCAGACAACGACATGTTCCTGCACGGCTATCGCGAGACTCAGCGGCGCATCGCGCACGGCCTCGGCAAGGTTTGATTCAGCGCGGCTATTTCCGCCGCCAATGCAGCATCAACTCCAGGCCAGCGCGGTTTGGAATCGATCGCGGCACCTGCCCGCTCAGCAGTTCGAAATGCGGCGAGAACCGCTGCATTAATTCTTCCTGGCTCACTCCAAACGGCGGCTCCGTCACGCCTTCCCGCAGCATGTAGTGGACAGCGAGAAATTGGCCGCGCGGCTGCAACGAGCGGAGGACGCTGCGCACGTAATCATCTCGCCGGGCTGGATCGATGGCGCAGAACAATGTGTGTTCGAAGAGCCAATCAAATTGGGTAACCGGTTCTGCCGTAAGGAAATCTGTCACCACGAACTCCGCTCTCAATCCAGCGCTCTGCGTTCGTTCTTTCGCGAGTCGCATCGCGGTTGGAGAAAGATCAGCCCCGGTCACTTCGAAGCCCGCTCTCGCCCACTCGCGCACGTCATGCCCCGTTCCGCAGCCAGGCACAAAGACGCTCCCCCGCGGCAGGTCGGAATGCGTCGCAAGAAAATCGACGAGCGCCGGGGAAGGTTCACCCTTCTCCCACGGCATGTCGCCGGATTGATACCGTCCTTCCCAATCCGTCTCGCTCATTTGATGTCGTCCGGGACGACCTGGACTTGCGTGGAAAGTTTGTATTCGTGCCCCAGCGAGTTGGTAAGCACCACTTCGCCCATGAACGCGCGATAGCCGTTCGTTGGCTTTTCGATCTCCGTGTCCGCGATGCTGCTGCCGCGCTTCACTTCGAGTTCCTTGCTCGCCCATTTGTCGTCGCGGAAATCGCGGTCCTTCGAATCGACCGTCCAAACCCGGATCGCCTTCGCGGGACGATTCACCTTCACGTTCAGGCTCGGCTTCTCTCCAGCCTTCAAGGTCCACTCCATCTTCGGAAGCTCTTCACCGTCCGCCACCATTTGGAAGAACGCGGCCAGCGTTTCAGTTGCCTGCTGTCCGCCGCCCAAATTGTGTCCCGCATTCGGTGTTTGAAATACGAGCTTCGGTCCCGGCAGGTCATCCCAGTAATGCCGCAACGAATCGACCGTCCAATAACGATCATTCGTGCCGAGCAACAGCAGCTTCGGGATATTCGTGTACCGATCTCGGTAGCTATACGGGTCCACCCAACTGCGCAGCGTCACCATGGGCGGCGAATCCATTTTCTCGATCATGCCGGTCTCGGTGTAATCGCGGATCTGCTCGCTCTGTTTGCCATACACCTTCATTGCCCAATCGGTCTGCGCGCGCATGTTCAACATGTCGATGACCATGGGAGCGATGCCGACGACTCGCTTGTCCACTGCGCCCGTAAGCCACGTGGTCCAACCGCGCTTCGACGCACCGGCCACGACAAACTTCTCGATCTTCTGGCCGTGTTCCTTTTCAGCGAACTGCTGCACCGCGTCCATCGCCCGCACGGCGCTCTTCGTCATCGGAAACAGCAACGGCCACGTTTCGTCCCCCGTCTTCATGTACTGCACGAACGTGTAAGCGATCAGTGCGTCCTCGTTGCGGCCGCCGTAGAGGGGTTGGTTTGGAACGTTCGCAACCAGCGCTGCCACCGCGCCCGCTTCATTCGCGAGCTTCATCAACATGGGAATGTAGCTCTTGCCCGAACCGTCTCCCGTCACGAAAAGGAACGCGATCTCAGGATGCCGCAAGGTGGTCGGCCGCACGATCTGGACGGCGTGCTTCCAATCCCCCTCGCGCCACGTTTGCGATGTGAGATTCACCAATGCGCCAGTGAAGCCGTTCGTCTTGTAGCGATGATTCACCTTCCACTCGAACGAAGCATCCGGCTTTCGCACGTACGCTTCGAGCGCGTTGTCGGTCGCACCGAGCCCGTGCGTCGCGAGGATGAGATGCGCCGCAGCAAGCGCGAAGAAATGACTTCGGTGGTTCATGCGGCGCATACCTTCGATTATTCGGCACGAGGGTCAAGCGCGCAGCGGCCCATCAGTGC
>DATHEW010000846.1:0-7343 GCA_035318425.1 Candidatus Acidiferrum sp.
AGCGCTTGCCGTAGATAATGCGCGTCGTGAAATGACGTGGATTGGTAGCTCAACATGATGTCATCCGCGCCGGGCACGCCCATGATATAGTTCACGCCCGCAACACCGAGTAACGTGAGCAACGTATCCATGTCGTCCTGATCGGCATCCGCATGATTGGTGTAGCAGACGTCGCATCCCATCGGCACGCCCAGGAGCTTGCCGCAGAAATGGTCTTCAAGCCCGGCGCGGATGATCTGCTTTCCGTTGGCGAGATATTCGGGGCCGATGAAGCCAACGACGGTGTTTACCAACAACGGAGAAAACACGCGAGCGACGCCGTAAGCACGCGCTTCGAGTGTCTGTTGATCGATACCGTGATGCGCGTTCGCAGAAAGGCACGACCCCTGCCCCGTCTCGAAATACATAACGTTGTTCCTGACAGTGCCGCGCTTCAGCGACAACGCCGCGTCGCGAGCTTCACCGAGCAAATTCAGATTCACGCCGAAGCTCGCGTTCGCCGCCTCAGTTCCCGCGATGGATTGGAACACGAGATCGATCGGCACGCCGCGCTCGATGGCGCGCAACTGCGTTGTCACGTGACCGAGCACGCAGGCTTGCGTGGGAATGGCGTAGCACTCGATCAAATCCGCGAGCAAATGCGTGAGATGATCCAGCGACGTCACATTGTCGGAGGCGGGATTGATGCCGATGACGGCGTCGCCGCATCCCATGAGCAATCCATCGAGTATGCTGGCGGCGATTCCTTTTGGATCGTCCGTGGGGTGATTGGGTTGCAAGCGAACGGACAGGCGGCCGGGCAATCCGAGCGTGTCGCGAAACCTGGTGACGACGGAACACTTCTTCGCCACGAGCACGAGGTCCTGATTGCTCATCAACTTGCTGACGGCAGCGACCATCTCGGGCGTGATACCGGGCGACAGTGCGGCGAGAGCAACGGAATCAATGTCGTAGCCGAGGAGCCAATCGCGAAATTGTCCGACGCTCAGATCCCGCACACGGGCGAATGCCGCAGCATCGTGCGAGTCGAGAATCAGGCGAGTGACCTCGTCGCGTTCGTACGGGATGAGTTGCTCCTCGATAAAGCGTGTCAGCGGAACGTCCGCCAGCTCCCGTTGGGCGAGGATGCGCTGCTCCTGCGTTTCAGCGGCGAGCCCTGCGAGTTGATCGCCCGAGCGCAACGGCGATGCGTGCGCCAGCAATATCCTCAAATCCCTGCGAGCCATCGGAGGTAAGGAACACCTGCGCGCGGTGATTCACCACTGCAAATTCTCCACGGCACCGAAGAGGTCGGAGCGATTTCCGCGATGACGATGAGGTCGCCATTTCCTAAATCGACTTGCACGGAAAGCGCGTATGTCGGCTGGATGTCGTTGAATGGCTGTTTGCCGCTTCGCGGTTTGATTCTTGCACTCGCACGCGCCCCCGCTACCTTGGCGCGCACTCGTGGGCGATTGGCGCAGTGGTAGCGCAGCAGCTTTACACGCTGTGGGTCGGGGGTTCGAATCCCTCATCGCCCACCATCTTCAAATGATTCTTCCCGAGCGTGGCTTGCCTTCAACCTGATCGCGTAAAATTCAACGCTGTGTTGACGCATGTAACAATCCCGGCGAGCGTTGCCGCACACCGTATGAAAAATTTCAAAATCGTTCTCGCTGTTCTGGTCTGTGTTGCCACTGCTACCTGCGCCTTCGCGCAAGCAGAGAAGATCAAGGGCAAGGCCAAAGACCTGAAGAAGAACATCGAGGCCGGGCAGACGAACGCGCCCGCGAAAACCAACTCGCCCGCACCACGTCGCTTCTAACACACCTCGGGACAAGTCGCCGCGCAATCGAGGATTGGCGGCGTACGACCACGCGGCAATGAGCCGACAAAGTTCTTGCCTCACCCTGAGCACGCACCTACATTCGCCCGCTCGTTACAAAGAGAAAAAGCTGTTAAGCCATGGAAAAAGTGAAAGTCATCTCAGGTGTGCGTCTGCATGATAAGGACACAGGGTCCGCGGATGTCCAGATCGCCATCCTGACCGAGCGAATCAACCAGCTCACCGAACATCTGCAGAAGAACAAGAAGGACCACAGCTCGCGCCGCGGGTTGCTCATGATGGTCAGCCAGCGCCGGCGTTTGCTGGATTATTTGCACAAAAAGAACGCTGATCGCTACAAGGCGATCACCAAGAAACTCAAACTGCGTCACTAATGATTTCGAGACGCGCGCCACGGCAACCGCTGCGGCGCGCGTTTCACTTTCAGCGAATGCGGAGAACGCGGCATTCGATGAACTTCTAAACCAACGCGTATGGAACCAGACCGCCTCCGGGTAATTTCATTCAGCTCCGAGCATCTTCGGAGTTCACTGAAGTTTCTCTGGAGGCGGCAGTTCAACAGGAGAAAAAATGCCTCACAAGGTCACCGCCAGTATTTCTGGCAAAGAAATCCACATTGAAACCGGTAAAATCGCCAAACAGGCCGACGGCGCTGTCACGGTTCAATTGGGAGAAACAGTCATCATCGTAGCCGCTGTCGCGGCGTCCAAAGCCAAGCCAGGCCAGGACTTCTTCCCGCTCACGGTCGATTATCGCGAGCGAGCGGCAGCAGCCGGCAAGTTCCCGGGCGGATATTTCAAACGTGAAGGTCGCCCGACGGAAAAGGAAATCCTGACGTGCCGCCTCACGGACCGTCCGATCCGCCCGCTCTTCCCGAGGGGTTGGTACAACGAAGTCCAGGTGCAAACAGTGCTCCTCAGCACGGACGGCGAAAATGATCCGGACATCCTGAACATCATTGGAGCATCCGCTGCGCTCATGGTCAGCGACATCCCGTGGGACGGGCCGCTCGGCGCATGCCGCGTCGGTCGCGTGAATGGCGAGTTCATCGCCAACCCCACTCACACCGAGCAGGCTGAGAGCGATCTCGATCTCGTTTACGTCGGCAACGCCCGGGGCGAAATCGTGATGTATGAAGGCTCCGCCAAGGAAATTACCGAAGAGGATTTCGTCAAAGCCCTCGCGTTCGCGCAGGACGCTTGCGGTCCGGTGATCAAGGCGCAACAGGAACTCGCGAAGGCAGCAGGAAAGCCCAAGCGCCAGATCACCACGAACATCGTCCCAGAAGAAATTCTGACCGAAGCCAAAAACCTGGCGGGTGACAAAATCATCACTGCATTGCTCACCACCGGAAAGCTGCTTCGCGAAGGCGCGGTGAAAGCTGTCACCGATGAAGTGAGCAAAAAGCTGGTCGAGAAGTTCGGCGCTGAGAAGGTCACTGAGTTTGTGCTGAAGGACGCTTTCTATTACATCCAGAAGGAAGCCGTTCGTAAGTTGATCATGAAGGACGGCAAGCGTCTCGACGGTCGCCCCATGGATGCGGTTCGTCCGATCACGAGCGAGATCAGCGTCCTTCCGCGTGCTCACGGCTCCGCGTTGTTCCAACGCGGCGAGACTCAATCAATCACCCTCGTCACCTTGGGCACAGGCGAAGACGTGCAGGAGTTCGACGCCTACACTGGCGGCGAGACGACCAAGAAGTTGATGTTGCATTACAACTTCCCGAACTTCTCCGTCGGCGAAACCGGCCGCATTAGCGGTCCAGGCCGTCGCGAGATTGGTCACGGCGCGCTCGCTGAGCGTTCCATCGAGCCAATGTTGCCCCTCGATGAATATCCATACGCCGTGCGCATCACGAGCGAGATCATGGAATCGAACGGTTCCACGTCGATGGCTTCCGTGTGCGGTGGCACGCTGGCGTTGCTGGATGCGGGTGTCCCGATGATTCGTCCGGTCGCCGGCATCAGCGTTGGCATTTGCACCGAGTACGCGGGCGAGAACATTTCTCAATACAAGCTGATGACGGACATCATCGGTTGGGAAGACGCGTTCTGCGACATGGATTGCAAACTCGCCGGCACTTCGAACGGCATCACTGGTTTTCAGCTCGACCTGAAGCTCAAGGGCGTGCCGCAGAAGATCATGGAAGAGGCGTTGCAGCAGGCGAAGACCGCACGTCTCCACGTGCTCGCTGAAATGGCCAAGACCATTTCCGAGCCGCGCAAGGAGATGAGCAAATACGCGCCGCGCATCGTCACGGTGAAGATCAATCCCGAGAAGATCGGCATGCTCATCGGACCTGGCGGCAAGAACATCAAGCGCCTCGTCGAGGAATCCGGTTGCGAGATCAACATCGAAGACGATGGCACGGTGAACATCTTCTCGACGTCGCCCGAAGGCATCGAGATCGCACGGCGCGAGATCGAAGGCATGACGGCAGAAGCGGAGCCCGGGAAGATTTACCGCGGCAAAGTTGTCACGCTGAAGGAATTCGGCGCGTTCGTGGAGTTTCTCCCGGGTCGTGACGGCCTCGTTCACATCAGTGAATGGGCGAGCTTCCGCGTGAAGCAGATGGAAGACGTGACCAAAGTCGGCGACGAAGTTTCCGTCAAATGCCTCGGCGTAGATGAAAAAGGACGCGTCCGTCTCTCGCGCAAAGCGGCGATGGAAGAACGCGACCAGGACACCGCAGCCAAAGAAAAAGCTGACTACGAAGCCAAGCACGGCCCGTCAGAAGGCGGCGGCGGTGGTGATCGTGGTCCTCGCGAATCTCGCGGCGGCGATCGTGACCGCGGCCCGCGTCCCGGTGGTGATCGTGGTGGACGCGGTGGCGACCGTGGAGGTTCTCGCGGCGGTGGTGGTGATCGTGGCCCGCGCGGCGGTGGCGGAGACTCGCGCGAGCCGCGTCAGCCTCGCTACGTGAGTGGCGAACAAGGCGGCCAGCCCCAGCAATCACAGCCGCAAGGCGGTGACGAACAGGAGTTTCGTCAGCCCCCTCCCCCACGCGACCTCGACTGATCATAAAATGGATTAATCAATCCGCGGATGGGCAACCGTCCGCGGATTTTTTCTTTTCAGAACCCGTTCCCGTTGCGCGGCATCGCACCGCTGCCTACTGTGCCGCCGCAAATGAAGAAGAAGGGAATGGTTTATCTGGTTGGCGCCGGCCCCGGCGATGCCGGCTTGCTCACATTGCGCGGTGCTGAACTTCTCGGGCGCGCCGACGTGGTGGTCTATGATGCGCTGGTCAATTCCGACCTGCTCCGCCTCGCGCCGAAGACTGCGGAAATCATCTTCGGCGGAAAGCGCGCGAGCGAACACGCCATCCCTCAAGATGAACTCAACGCTCTGCTCATCTCACGCGCGCGCGATGGCAAGACGGTTGTTCGGCTCAAAGGCGGCGATCCCTACGTGTTCGGGCGCGGTGGCGAAGAAGCGGAGCAACTCGCGTTGGAAAAGATCGGCTTTGAAGTGGTGCCGGGTGTTTCATCCTTCACTGCGGCGCCGAGTTACGCCGGCATTCCCTTAACTCACCGCGAGCATTCGTCTGCATTCACTGTGATCACCGGTCATGAAGATCCGGAGAAGGACGCGAGCATCGACTGGACTCAAGTTGCCAAAATGCCCGGCACCAAAATCGTCATGATGGCCACGCAGCGGATGGGTGATCTCTCTCAGAGACTCATCGCAGGCGGCATGTCTGCCGACACACCGGTCGCCATGGTGAGTTGGGGAACAACTGGCCAGCAGCGAACCATCGAAGGCACGCTCGTGACCATCGGTGATGTCGTCACGCGCGAGAATTTTCGCCCGCCGAGTCTCGCGGTCATCGGGGAAGTGGTGAGGCTGCGCAAGAAATTGAACTGGTTCGAGCATCGCCCCCTCTTCGGCCAGCGCATCGTCGTTACCCGGACGCGCAATCAAGCGAGTGAGCTTTCGCGGCAACTCATCGAACGCGGCGCGGAAGTCATCGAAGTCCCAACAATTCGCATCGAAGCGCCGGACGATAAGCAATCGTTCGTGGAAGCATTGGCCGCCATCGGCGAATACGAGTGGGTGATCTTCACCAGCCCGAACGGCGTAGCGCAGTTCTTCGAGTACTTCTTCAAATCATTCGACGACATCCGGGCCATCGGCGGACTCCGCATCGCGGCGGTGGGTCCTGCGACCGCCGCGAAGGTGGCCGAGTATCATCTGAAAGTCGATTTGATGCCGGAGGAGTTTGTCTCCAGCAAGATCGCCGCGGCGTTCGTGAAATATCAGGACATCGAAAACGTCCGCATGCTGCTGCTGCGCGCGCAGGTAGCGAACCGAGAATTGCCGGAGTCACTCGAAGCGCTCGGCGCCATCCTCGATGACGTGGCGGTTTACAAAACCGTTCCGGAAACCGAAGACCCTTACGGCGCCGCCGCGCGATTGCTTGCCGAAGGCGCGGATTGGATCACCTTCGCCAGCGCGTCAAGCGTCGAGAACTTCCATGCGCGCTTCAATCTCTCCGAGTTCGTGAAGAAATTTTCACGCGTCAGGTTCGCTTCCATTGGTCCCGAGACCAGCAAGGCGATCAACAGCCTAGGACTGACCGCTGCCACGGAAGCGAACCCGCACACGATCGAAGGCATGGTGAAGGCGATCGAAACGGTCGCGAGACCGGCGCGGTGATCTACCCGCCAGGTCGTCGAGAAGCTGCTGGCGTAATTGCGTCACGTTGCGTTTGATCGCGCGCGACTGATGGGATTGCTCCGATACATTCGCACGCTCAGCACCGGACGCATGGTACTTTGGTGCTACGCGATCTGGTACGTGGTGAACGTGGCAAACCACTTCGACTCGCGTCCGCGCCTGTGGATTACCTCGGTCGGCATCAGCTTCATCATCGGCACGGCGTTGGTCATCAGCACTCAGTCATCTAGCCGCGGCACCACGAAGCTGGATCGCTGGCAAATTTTCCGGCTCTACCTGATGCCGTTTTGCGTTTCGAGCTTCGCGGCACTGGTAAAGGACGCGGGTTACCTGATGATTTTTCCGCCTACGCTCAAAGAGAACCTGATCGGGATCGGATTGATCGCGGCGTTTGTCGTCGTCGTTCAGGTGATAAAACCGCGCGCCAGGATTTGAGCGACTACCTGTCGCGTCGTGAACGCAACGAGGCTGGCGAACGCGCGGCCGTTCTGCAAATCGACTTCGAGCGAGACGACCCTGCGCGAGTCGGAACAGCGCTGCGTTCCAGTCCGCGAGGAGGAACGGCTCACCTTCGTGCGAGATGAAGCAGCGGCGAGCCCTCTCACTTCAGGCATTGAGTCGATGCGCGATCACAACGCGCGCCGCGGTTCCCGCTCAACATGCATCCGATGCTCCAGTTCCCGCAGCGCAGGTTCGAACAATGGAGAATGAAACGTGAATCCGGACGCGATCAGCTTGCAGGGCACGACACGGCGACTCTTCAGCAAGAGCTCTGTCTCGGTGCGCAGGAAGAACGCGCCGATCTCGAGCATCCATCGAGCAGCGGGCAAGCCGACAG
>DATHEW010000847.1:0-3767 GCA_035318425.1 Candidatus Acidiferrum sp.
CTCAATCACGACGCTGCCGACGCGGGTAATGCTGTTCGGGTTCGCGGCCACAATGTACGAGAGCGTCGCGCCGCCCGCGCCTGAAAGCGGCGGGGCAAACGAGATCCATGTATTCGTGTTGTAAATGTCCCATTCGCAAGATGCTGTCGTCTCGATCGTGATCGACCCAAAGTCCGTGTTTGGGCCATGGGTAAAGCCCGGCGGAGTCAAAGTGAAGAAGCACGTCGCGGGAGACTGTGTGACCACGAACTCGCGACCAGAAACGGTGATGACGGCGCTGCGAATCGTCGCCAACGGATTCGCCTGCGCAATGTAAGTAACGCTTCCGTTGCCAGTGCCCGCGTTCGTCGAAATGCTGATCCACGAATTCGTGTTCGCCACCGTCCATGCGCAACTTCCCGAAGGCGTGACGGTGAAAGAGTTCGTCGTCCAATTCGGCCCGTGATTGCCGTTGCCTGTCAGAGTCACGGGGCAGGGGTTCGCTGGTTGGCGCACCGTGAAGGGGCGCGTCGCGATCATCACCGTGCCGGTGCGCGCCACGTTGTTCGGATTGTGACCGAGGACGTATTCCACCGACACGGCGCCCGATCCATTGGTGCCGGCCGTGAAGCGGATCCAGGTGTTCGTGTTACTGATTGTCCAATCGCAACCTGCGGCAGTCGCGACTGCGACTGAACCGGTTTCGGCAGCGAACCCGTGCAGCTTGTTCGTCGTGCCGGTCAGTGCGAACTCGCAAGGCGCGCCCAACTGGATAATCGTAAACGATTGCTGCGCGATCACCACCACACCAGTCCGCGAGTAGGCAGTTGAGTTCGATTCAACATTATACAAGACATCGCCCTCGCCAGAGCTGGTCAAGGGCGACGTAATAGTGATCCATAGATTCGGATTATTGACTGTCCAGCCGCAACCGGGCAGTGCGGTTACATGCACCGAGTAACTCCCAAACGAAATGGGGTGCTGTTGAGTCTGCGCCGAAAGGCTGTAGGAACACGTTTGTCCCTGCTGTGTGACCGATATGCTCTGACCGGCAACGATGAGGGTGCCAGTCCGCTGAGATATGGACGGGTTCACATCCACGCTGAAGCCGATTGCTGCCGTTCCACTCGCGTTCGTGCCGGCTGTGAAATGTATCCAAGGGCTGCTGCTCGACGCGGACCACGAACAGGATGAATGCGCTATGACGCCAACGCCATCGGTTCCCCCGCTGGCCGGGAAGGTCAATGGATCTGTGTCCACCGTGAACGTGCAAACGCCGACAATTGTAACGTTGCCGTTCACGTACATTGCGGACAGGGAGTTCGCCAGTTCGTCATTGATTTCGCGTTCGAGCGGTTGGTCGCAGAGGCTTACCGCGGTGTTGGCAAATGTGCTGCCCGGCATTGCTGCAAAGAAAACCTCCACTAACGCATTTGAGCCCGCCGGAAAGACCTGGGGACTGAAGAACGACAAGCCCAGTTGCCCGGTGGAAGCGCCACTCGAATTAATGTTCAAGTCCACGTTGAGATTGCTCACTGCGGTGCCCGATTTGACCTCCACAAAACGAAGCTGATTCGTGTCGAAACAGAGGCTGAACCCAAGTGCCAGTTCACTGGTGATCGCTTCCAGCGCCACTACGACTTTATTCGTGGTGCCGCGGGCGATGTTTGCGTCAACCACGCGCAGCACGCGCACGGATCCGGCTTGCGTAACCTGGAACGGAATGCCTGCGATGGTGACGGTGCCGTTGCGCAGACCGAAACCGTTCGTCGCGACGGTGTAGTTCACCGTCCCGTTGGCCACTGAGTTGATCGTGATCCAGGTGTTCGTGTTCGTCACCCCCCAGATGCATCCGACATTTGAACTCACCAGGACTGAGCTGCTGGTTTGCGAAGCGCTGTGTGTCGCGTTGCTGTGGGAAAGTGCGAACGAACACGGCGTCCCGGCTTGCACCACCGTTACCGTTTGACCGGCAATCGTGACGTAGCCAGTGCGCACCAGGATCGTAGGATTGGTGTTCACCGTGTAACTCAGCACACCGGTGTTCGTGCCGCTCGTGACGGGAATGTTAATCCACGGAGTGGCAGTGGAAACCGGCCACACACAACCGGACGCCGTCGCAACTGCAATGGAGCCACCGCCGGCCGCGAAGCTGTGAAACACAGCGTTCGTACCGAGGGTGAATTGGCAGGAAGCACCTGTTTGGATGATCCTGAATTCATGTCCCGCCACGGTGACAACGCCTGTGCGCGACGTAATCGCCGAGTTGGTGAGCACCGTGTAACTCGCGCTGCCACTGTTCGTGAAACTCGTAGTCGTGAACTCGATCCAACTATTGTTGTTCTCGACGGTCCATGTGCATCCCGACACGGCGCTTACGACGACGGAGCCGGTTCCTGGTCCGTTGCTGTGTGAGGCGTTGTTCGTCGCGATCGACAAGAAGCATTGCGCCGCAGCCTGCGTGACCGTGAAACTTTCTCCGGCAATCGTGACCACTCCCGTGCGCGGGAAACCGACGATGTTCGGATCGGCGCTATAATTCACCGTCCCGTTGTTCGTGCGATTGATGAGCGGCGGCTGGATAGTAATCCACGAATTCGTGTTGAAAATATCCCAGGAGCATCCGGAACCCGCGGTCACATCGACGGAACCGCTGAATCCGCCGGCGCCGTAGTTCGCAGCGTTCGTGGAAAGAGCAAAAATGCAGGGTACTCCCGCTTGAATGACCGTGAACGAAGCGCCATTGACGGTGAACGAACCAACGCGCTGTTGCCCACCCGCGTTATTGGTCACAGAGTAGGTGAACGTCACGGTGCCCGTGCCGCTCATCGATGGCGGCGGGATCGTGATCCAGCTATTCGGATTTACAATTGTCCACGCACAACTAGTGCTGGAGGCATTCACCGTCACGCTGCCACTTTCCCCGCCAATCGTATGAGTTCTGCCGACCGGCAGGAATGAAAAGCCGCAGTTCGATCCCCATTGGGTCACCAATAGAATTTCGCCACCGAAGTTGAGCGTTCCGGAACGAGGCATCCCATTTACATTTGTATTACGCGAGAAGGAATAACCATTGGTAGCACTGCCAGTACCTACTGCGTTCGAAAGAATCGTGATCCAGGAATTCGTGTTGATGACACTCCACGAACATCCAGCGCCGGCTGTAATACCCACGACGGCAGTGTTTAAGCCGATGCCGTGGATGCGGTTGGTCGTCGAGAGGCGATACGTGCAGCCCGTACCCACCTGCGAGATCGTGAACGGAGCCCCAGCGATGTTCAAAACTCCGGAGCGCGCGCTGAAATTGCTGTTGCTTGCAACGCGATAACCGACGTAGCCATTGCCCTGCTCGGTAGCGGAATTGATCGTGATCCAACTGTTTGTATTCGTAACTCCCCAGCTACAGCCGGGTGCGCTAATCACTCCGACCAAACCGGTTTCTGAAATCGCACGATGCACCCAGTTGCTCCACTGTAGCTGCAGCGGGCACGAGTCTCCCGACTGCGTGACCGTGAAGCTCTTCCCCGCGATGGTCATTACCGCGATGCGCGAGTTCGTGCCCGGGTTCGCTTCCACGTCATAAGAGACGATGCCATTACCGCTGCCGCTGGCGCCCGCGGTGATAGTGATCCACGGGATGGTTTCCTCAACGAACCAGGAGCAAGCCGATTGCGCGGTGACGTTCACCGAAGCGCTTTGCGCCACCGGAGTGTGTTGCCGGCTGCTCACATCGATTTCCCACGCGCAGACCAGCGCCTGTTGCGTGATCACCAGTGTCTCGCTGGCGA
>DATHEW010000848.1:0-7863 GCA_035318425.1 Candidatus Acidiferrum sp.
CGTGCAGCAACTGCACGATGCCCTTTGGCGGGCGCACCGGATTCTTGTCGATCTGCGCCTTCAGACCGGCCGCTTCACTTACGACGCGGCCGTGAAACACATGCAGCGTCACTTGGGATTCACCCGTGCCCGGGCGGAAGCAGATGTGAACTGGTACACCGGCTCCGCCACCGTCCCGATGAGCTACTGGCTGGGCAGGCTGGAGAATGAGCGCTTGCGCAAGCGTCTCATGGAAGGTCGTGGCTGGAACCTGCAGCAATTCAACGATTGGTTACTTGGCTTCGGCACGCTGCCGCAGTCATGGATCGAGAAATACGGCCTGGACTGAAAACCAAATCGCCGCGAGTTCTTAACGAATCGCGGCGACTTGAAGAGTCGGTTCGGACTTAACGATGTCCGCGGCGCTTCACTTTGAGCTGCGCCAGAGAGTGCGCCAGGGAAGCGCTGACCAATGCGGCTTCTTCATCATCGAGCTTCTCGGCCAGCCGTGATTCAGCACGCTTGCGCGCTTCTTCCGCCTTCGCCTCGTCGATGTTCTCCGCTTTCAACGCCATGTCAGTCAGGATCGCGACACGGTTGCCCGTGATCTCGACAAAGCCATCGCCCACCGCCAGCCATTCATCGCGTCCGGAACGGCGCGCGGTGACTTCACCGGCCACAACCTGGGTGAGCAGTGGAATGTGATTGGGGTAAATGCCCATCTCTCCCTCAGAGCCGGGCAATGTCACCATCTCGACGTCTTCCGAGTAGCTCACGCCTTCGGGAGTGACGATTTCTAGTTTCAGCGTGCTGGCCATAAATGATTTACGATTTCGGATTTACGATTTACGCGCGAATGTCGTGAGAGACTCGTCATTCGTAAATCGTAAATCGTAAATCAACCTTCCTTGATCTCGTCGATGCCGCCGCGCATATAGAACTCGTTCTCACCCACACTGTCGTGCTTGCCATCCAGGATTTCCTTGAAGCCACGCACCGTATCAGCGACCGGCACCTGCTTGCCTTCGCGACCGGTGAAGACTTGCGCCACCGTGAACGGCTGGCTGAGGAACTTCTGGATTTTGCGCGCGCGGAAAACCATCAGCTTGTCTTCAGGCGAAAGCTCGTCCATGCCGAGAATGGCGATGATGTCCTGCAAATCTTTGTAACGCTGGAGCACCTTCTGCACACCACGCGCGACGGCGTAATGCTCTTCGCCCACGATGTCAGGCGACAACGCGCGTGAGTTCGATGCCAGCGGATCGACAGCCGGGAAAATGCCCAACTCAGCGATGGAACGCTCGAGCACGATCGTCGCATCCAAATGCGCGAACGTCGTCGCCGGCGCAGGATCTGTTAGATCGTCCGCAGGCACATACACAGCCTGAAAGCTGGTGATCGAACCTTTCTTCGTCGAGGTGATGCGTTCCTGAAGATTGCCCATTTCAGCAGCGAGTGTCGGCTGGTAACCGACAGCGCTAGGCGTGCGGCCAAGCAGCGCCGATACTTCTGAACCTGCCTGAGAGAAACGGAAAATGTTGTCCACGAACAGAAGCACGTCCTGGTTTTTCTCGTCGCGGAAATACTCCGTCACCGCGAGCGCCGACAGCGCCACACGCAGACGTGCGCCCGGGGGTTCGTTCATCTGGCCATAGACAAGACCAATGCGTGAGCCGGGCTTAATGATTGGTAAACCATTGGCGCCTTTCTTCGGATGGCCTTTTTCGTCGAGCTCAACTTTGATGACGCCGGCTTCGATCATTTCGTTGTAGAGATCGTTGCCTTCGCGAGTGCGCTCTCCGACGCCGGCGAACATCGAGACGCCGCCGTGCAGCTTCGCGATGTTGTTGATCAGCTCCATGATGATCACGGTCTTGCCGACGCCAGCGCCACCGAACGCGCCGACCTTGCCGCCCTTCAAAAACGGGCAGATGAGATCGATGACCTTGATGCCAGTGGTGAGAACTGTGGGGCTCGTCGTCTGGTCCACGAGCGGCGGTGCGCTGCGATGAATGGAATTGTATTTGTCAGCGGCGACCGGGCCTTGCTCGTCCACGGCGTCGCCGGTGACATTGAACACGCGGCCCATCACGGCTTCACCGACAGGCATGGAAATCGGCTTGCCCATGTCAGTGATCTCCATGCCGCGCTTGAGACCTTCGGTGGTGCTCATGGCAACGGCGCGCACCCAGTTGTCGCCGAGGTGCTGCTGCACTTCAAACGTCAGTTTGGTGCGACCCTGGCCAGGAAGATCATACTCCACGGTCAGCGCGTTGAAGATCGCTGGGAGTTCGCCGGAGAACTCGATGTCCACCACGGGGCCGATGATTTGAACGATTTTGCCTTTGTTCATGGTCTTCTTTTCTTAGACAGAATTAACAGGATTTACAGAATCGGATTCTGATCATCTGCCTCTCCGTGCCTCAATCATTCTGTTAATTCTGTTAATCCTGTCTGACATCAACCCATCGCCATCTGGGCGGTGGTGATTTCCAAAAGTTCTTTGGTGATATTCGCCTGGCGCAGCTTGTTGTACTCGAGCGTCAGGTCCTTGATGATCTGCTTGGCGTTGTCGGTCGCGCTCTTCATGGCGACCATGCGCGCACTGTGCTCCGATGCTTTTGCTTCGAGCAGGAATTGGAACACCTGAAAATTCACGTAATGCGGCAGCAGACCGCCGAGCACACCTGCGGCGCTGGGCTCGAACAAATACTCGTGACCGCTGTGCTTCAAGTCCACGCCTTCGCCGTGTCCATCCACACCGATCTCCAGGCCTTTGATCTTGCCGATGGGCAACAGTGTCCGCACTTCGGGCTTCTGCATCAGCGTGTTGATGAAGTTGGTGTAAACAACCACGACTTCATCCACGTTGCCCTTGAGGAAAAGATCCTGGGCGAATCTCGAAATGGCCCGCGCCTCAGCGAAAAGTGGCGCGTCCCTGTAAGTGAACTCAGCAGCGAGTTCACGCTTGGTGCGCGAGATGAACTGCGATCCCTTCCGGCCCGCTGTGATGTAAACCGTCGTGTTCTTGTCAAACTTCGCCGCCTCGCGAAGGAGGTTCGAATTCAACGCGCCGCAAAGTCCTTTGTCCGTGCTGATCACGATGACGGCCCGACGCGTCACCGGACGCACCTCGATCAAAGGATCAGCAAAGTCCCCTGCCCCGTGCGTGACCGCCGCGAGCACATCGTTCATCAGCGTCGCGTAAGGACGGCCCGCAAGTGCGCTCATCTGCGCCTTGCGCATCTTCGACGACGCGACCATCTGCATGGCCTTCGTGATTTGCGCCGTGTTCTTGACCGACTTAATGCGCCGGCGAATGTCGCGTGTTGAGGGCATGGTTTAGCTCTTCCGTGAAATTCTGTAAGGCGGCGATTGCTCGCGAATGTGGAAACCAATCTCGCGCTTCGGCTTATCTTCGGGTGCTTCGATCAATTGCCGAACTGCCGCAACGAGTTGCGCGATAACTTTGTCATGTCCGCCCACGCGCTTTTCGAGTTCGTCCAATTTGGCGGAAAGTTGGTGATCGCTCATCAGCACCTCGCGCATCTGCACGAACGCGCGGACGATGAACACGCTCATCTCGATTGCGCGAGCACTATTCAGGACTGCTGCAAGCATGATCGCATCATGTTCGGTAAACGCCCAAGGAAGCTTCCGCCGGCCACCGTGCGAACTTGATGTCACAATTTGTGATATCAAGTTTGTGAATTCCTCGCGACATAGTCGAAACGTGAAGTCGGATGGGAATCGCTTCAGGTTGCGCTTCAAAGCCTGATTCAAGGCCGCCGTTGTAACGCCATAAACAGCCGCCAAATCCGAATCCAACATCACACGCTGACCGCGAATGAGATGAATCTTTCCATCCATCTCCGCGAGGGGTGCGATTGCTGGTTCGTTGGCCATATACATGTTCGTAACGCGTTTGATATCGCAGATTGCGATATCATGATGCTCACCGATACGTCTGCTTGAACTCCGTCACGGCGGCTTTCAGTTCCGCCGCCAGCGCATCACTGAATGCCTTCTCCACGCGAATCTTTTCCATCAAAGGGCCTTTGCGGCTCGAAAGGAAATCCGTGAGCTTTGTCTGGAAATCTTTGACCTTCTCCACCGCTACGTCGTCGAGAAGAGCGTTCTGCATCGTCCACAGAATCGCCGACTGAACTTCCACCGGCATCGGGTTGTATTGGATCTGCTTGAACAACTCGACGATGCGCTTGCCGCGCTCGAGCGTCCCTTGCGTCTTCGCATCGAGATCGGAGCCGAACTGCGCGAAGGCCGCGAGTTCGCGATACTGTGCGAGGTCCAGCTTGATCTTGCCGGCGACCTGTTTCATGGCCTTGATTTGCGCGGCGGAACCGACGCGTGAAACCGAGAGACCGACCGAGATCGCGGGGCGCACGCCCTGATAGAACAAATCCGTTTCCAGATAAATTTGCCCGTCCGTGATCGAAATTACGTTCGTCGGAATGTAGGCGGAAACGTCGCCCGCCTGCGTCTCGATGATCGGCAGCGCGGTGAGCGATCCGTTGCCGTTCGTTTCATTTACACGTGCGCTGCGTTCGAGCAAGCGGCTGTGCAGATAGAACACGTCGCCAGGATACGCTTCGCGACCAGAGGGGCGCTTCAACACGAGTGAAACCTGGCGGTAAGCAACTGCCTGCTTCGAGAGATCATCGTAAATGATCAGCGCGTCCATGCCGTTGTCCATGAACCATTCACCCATTGCGGCGCCAGAAAACGGCGCGAGATACTGAGCGGCGGCGGGAGAGTCGGCGCCAGCGGCGACAACGATGGTGTCTTCCATTGCGCCGGCCTTTTCCAACTCGGCGATCACGCGTGCGATGTTCGATTGCTTCTGCCCCACCGCGACGTAGATGCTGTAAACCGGACGGAAATCCTTGTCGCCGGAAGCGCGGCCAACCTTGTTCATGCGCGACTGATTGATCATCGCGTCCACACCGATGGTCGTCTTGCCAGTCGAACGATCACCGATGATCAATTCGCGTTGACCGCGGCCGATCGGGATCATCGCGTCGATCGCCATGATGCCTGTCTGCAACGGCTGGCTGACGGATTTACGCTTCACGATGCCGGGAGCGATCTTCTCGACGGGATACGCCACGTCCGACTTGATCGGACCCTTGCCATCAACTGGTTCGCCCAGCGTGTCCACCACGCGACCGAGCAATCCTTTGCCGACAGGCACTGAAAGCAACTTGCCTGTGGTGCGCACTTCAGCGCCTTCCTTGATGCCCAGATAGTCACCGAGGATGATCGCGCCGACTTCGGTTTCTTCGAGGTTCAGCGCGATTCCGATCACGCCGTGGCCGAAATCGATCATCTCGTTCAGCATCACGTCGGTCAGGCCTTCCACCTTGGCCACGCCGTCAGAAATCTCGCGGACAATGCCGACGTTTTGGCGCGAGACATCGGTCTTCACGCCAGAAATCTTCGACTCAATCTCTTGCAATAATGTGCTCATAGAAACTCGTTAAACTTCCTGCAACTGCGCCAGGCGCGCCTGAATGCTGCCGTCAAAAACATCGCTGCCCACCTTGATGCGCATGCCACCGATCAACGTCGGATTTTGTTCAAAGGAGAAATTCAGCCCGCCGCCATACCGACGCGTCAGCACGGACTTCACGTTGCTCTGCTGCACTTCGTCGAGCGCAATCACGCTCTCGACCCGCGCGCTGCGGCGTTCCAGATCCAGCTTCACCAACCGCTGAAAGTGCGAGAGCGTCGCCTGAAACCCACGCGGCTTCACGCGGATCATTTCGTCCACAACCTGCCGGACTTTGTTTTCGTCCATCACCCCGCTTACCTGCGTGGCACGGAACAAGTCCTTCGCTTCCCGGCGGCTTTGTTTGGAGATTTTCATCTATTGTTCTGGTAGGTCGGCGTGTCCTCACACCGCCGCGGCGCGCTGAGGATAACCCTACCTCATGCTGCGATCTGCTTCGTCGTTTCGTCAGCCAAACGCTTCTGGTCTTCGAGCGTAAGAATCTTCCCGCTCACCTTCGCTGTGGTTTCGGCGACCAGTCGCACGAGTTCCTTGCGCAACTCGCTCTTCATGCGAACCAATTCGGCTTCGCTGGCTTCACGCGCCTTCGCGACAATCTGGTTCGCAGTGGCAATGGCCTTCTGCGTCTCCACTTCCTGCACCTTCGCTGCGGCCGCGCGCGCTTCCTCGATCATCTTGTTCGACTGGACACTGGCTTGGGTCAAAATTTCCTGCGACTTCGTCTGCGCGTTCACGAGCGCCAGTTTGATCTTGTCAGCATTCGCGAGACTTTCGGCGATTGTCTGCCGGCGCTCTTCGAGCACCCCCAGGATTTTCTTGTACGCAAACTTGTAGAGCAGCGCGGCGACGATCAAGAAGCTGATGCACTGCGCGACGAAATGATGCGTATTGAACCCAAACGTCTTCGCAGTCTCCTGCGCCGCGTTTCCCAAGTCAGTTGCAATGCTGGCCAAAAAGAAAATCTGATTCATACAGCTACGAAAAATTTCAGGCGCGAGGGAATACCTCGCGCCTGATGATTACTGACCCTTCGCGAGATAGATCGCGAAGAACACGATGCCTTCAGCGAAGGCTGTGCTCAGGATGGCTTGAACGAGAATCGGCGTCGCAGCACCGGGATTGCGTCCCACCGCTTCAGAAGCCTTCATACCGATGAAACCCACGCCGATAGCCGCGCCGAGCGCCGCCAGGCCGATGTGAATATTACCGGTCATCTCTGCCAACATAGGCATTAACATGTTTGTCCTTTCGTTTTTCCCGGAAGCTCCCGCGATTGAACACGGTCAAGCTGCCGAAATTCTAATGATGCGCTTTCGCGTGACTCTCGTCGTGCTGACAAATCAGCAGTGTAAATACCGCCGTCAGCAGCATGAACACGAGCGCTTGAACTAAACCGACCAAAATTTCGAGGAAGTAAAACGGCACCGGGATCAACCAGTTCAGTGCCGGTACGATGTTCGCCATCGCTTCAAGCATGCTTTCGCCCGCGTAAACGTTGCCAAAGAGACGGAAACTGAGTGACACCGGTCGGAACATGATCGACACCACTTCGAGAATCCCGACGAGGAAAAACACCACGACCATCATCACCTTGAGGAAACCGGTCGTGACCCCCTTGGGCGCGAAGATGTGCGTAAGAAATCCGCCGACGCCGTTCGATTGAAGCGCCCAGATGATCCAGCACACGAAGAAGATCATGGACATGGCAAACGTCATGTTTAAATCAGCGTTCGCGCCCCGGAACCAAGGCTGAAACTCATGATGCCCATCCGCGAACGTCGCGTTCCAGCCGATGGTGCCGACTCCGGGAATCAACCCAGCCCAGTTCGTAAACAGGATGAAAATAAAGATCGTCGCAAAAAACCAAAACGTCTTCTTCACCAGATCGCGACCGATGATGTTTTCAAGAAACTTGTAGAGACCTTCCACAAGCCACTCCCAGAAATTCTGCGCGCCTTCGGGCACCTGCTTCACGTTTCGTGTCGCGAACTGCGCGAAGCAGATAAGCGCCACAGCGACGATCCATGTGACCACCATTGAGTTGGTGATAGGAAACGGACCGATGTGGCCAATTTCAACCGGCTTCAGCGGTATGCCCGCATGTTCAGCAGCAGCGCCGCCGTGTTCGATTGAACCGGCAACCACTTCTGCGCCTGCCGCGTCGGCGCGTTCCGCCGCAACAGAGATGAATGGCGCTGCGATGCACAGCGCCAAAACAAACACCAATACCGCTTTAAGAAATTGCTTCACGCTCCAGCGAGATTACTTTTACGGGAGCCCTGCCGACTCCGTCTGAACGGCCTTTCGGCCGAATGCGAGTCGTGAAATTGCCGAGTCGTGAAATTTTTCACAAG
>DATHEW010000849.1:0-6125 GCA_035318425.1 Candidatus Acidiferrum sp.
CATTGAAGGAACCGCCCAGCGCGTAGGTCGATTGACCGCCCAAGCCATCGCACGAGTTCCAGAAATCTGTGGTGCGCGATTGATACGCCACATCGCGCAGCATGCCGGTGATCTTGCCCTGCTTGATTTCCCAGAACGTCTGTCCGCCGAACTGGAAATTGTGGCGCTGTTGATCGATGGAAAAACTGCCATTGCCGTAAACCAGAATGCCGTTCTCGACGCCGCTCACGAGTTGATCGAGCGAGACATCTTCCTTTGCCGGCTCCAGGGAAACGTTCGGCATGCGTGGGAATGCAACGTCGGCCCAACTCTGCGAATGCAGGCAGCCATAGGATTGCTTGCGGCCAATGAGCGGCGCGAGATCGCGCGTCGTCTGCCAATCCACGAAGATGCCGTCTTTCACCAGATGCCACTTCTGACCAGGGACTCCTTCGTCATCGTAGCCGACGGTGGCAAGTCCGGCAGCCTGCGTGCGATCGGCGAAGAAGTTCACGTGCTTTGCGCCGAACTGAAGTTTGCCCGTCTTGTCGGGCGTGAGAAAACTCGTGCCGGCAAAGTTCGCTTCCCACCAGAGCGCGCGATCGAGTTCCGTCGAGTGGCCCACACTTTCGTGAATCGTGAGCCACAGATGTGACGGATGCAGGACGAGATCGTATTTGCCGGGCGGGACGCGCTTGGCCTTCAGCTTCATCACGGCTTCCTCGCCGGCCTTTTTGCCTTCGGCGACCCAGTCGTGGTTGCGCACGTACTCGTAGCCGAGTCCTTGCGGTCCACCGAGAGAGTTGCGCGTTTGGAAATCACCCGCCGCGCGATCCACTGCCGTCACAGTGAAATCCGGCGAGCCTCGAATGATGTATTGCTCGATTCGCGAGCCATCGGTCGAAGCGTAAAACTTCTGCTCGTTGACCCATTGCATGCTGGAACTCACGAAGCCCACCCCGCTCACCGCGAGCGCGGCATCGTTGATCTTGAGCAACGTCTCGATCTTCTGTTCGATCGAAACGTCGAACGGATCCTGCTCGAACGCGCTGCGCCACTTTGCCTGCACCGCGGGGACTTCGAGGAACTGGACTGGCTTGCGATTGCGCGACGCGTTTGCCTTTGCGATGTCCACCGCTTCGCGAACTACGCGGCGCACTTCGCCTGCATTCACGACGCTGCTGGCGGCAAAGCCCCAGCTTCCCTTCACCAGAACGCGCACGCCGAATCCAAAGCTCTGGCTCAGCCCCACGCTCTGCACCTGCCGCTCACGCGTGGCGATGCCCTCGACGCGATAACGATTGATGCGGATGTCGCCATAGCTCGCGCCAAATTTTCTGGCCAGCTTCACCGCGATGTCGCCCAGATCGTGCTTCATCTCCGAGCTGATCGATGGCTCGTACGCAGCGGCGTCAACGCTCCACTGCGTCGCTGCAATGCCGGTCGCAGCAACGCCAGCCGTCCTGATAAACTCACGCCGGGAAAAGTTCATGCGGACGAGAGTTACGAAAGCGTTGGCCAATGTGAAATCCAATTTCAGCCGATGCGCGGCCACAAATCGCTTGCTGCCTTCACGACGTTCAACAGAATCATCCGCGTGTTCCGCCACTGCTTTCAACTCGTGCTCGCGCTGCTCGCCGTCGCCGCTCACGCCGCCGACACACGAATGACGAGCAATGAAGTCACGCAGGTAATCTCCCAGGCCATCGCGCGCGCGCAGCAGATCGAGCCCGACGCCGTGATCGCCGTCGTGGATCGCGAGGGCTTCGTGCTCGGAGTCTGGAGCGTGAATGGTGCTGGGCCCGATCCCATCAACGTGCTCGATGCGATTACGAAAGCGGGCACCGCATCCTTCCTCAGCAGCGATCAACACGCGTTCACGTCGCGCACCGCGGGCTTCATCGTGCAGCAACATTTTCCGCCCACAATTCGGAACCGCCCGCCGGGACCGCTGGTCGGTGTGAACTTCTCGAACATGTCTTTCACCGACGTGAACCGTTTCAAGAATCCACACGCGGGTTTCGATCCGCTGAGTTTGCTTGGCGGAACAAATGGCGCAGCGATCACTGGGCCGGCGCCGTTGACAGGTCTCGCGGGTTCACCTGGGGGCGTGCCGCTGTTTCGCGATCGATTACTGATCGGCGGCATCGGCGTGGCGGGACACACGCGTGCGAATACGGCGAATCCTTTGCCGCCGCTGGCGGATATTCAACGGCAACAAGGTTACGATCCCGATGAAGACGTGGCGCTCGCGGGACAACGCGGCTTCGTTCCACCGCAAGCTGTGGCCGGCTCACACGTGTTTCTCGACGGAATCCGGGCGGCGTACCTGCGCAGCAGCACGCGCGTTGTTCCCGCACAGCCGCTCGGAACGATTGGTGCAATTGTGCCGCCGTATGACGTGATCGAGTCGCCGGTTGTCTCGTATCCGACAGACATTTTCGGTGGACAACTTTGCGAGGTTCGCGCGCCGATCACCGCCGACACGGCGACTGGCGACATCAGTGGACAATCGCGCCTGACCGAAAGCGAAGTGCGACAGATCCTGGCGCAAGCGACTGCTCGCGCGCGCATCACTCGCGCCGGCATCCGTCTGCCGCGTGGACAACCCGCGCAGGTGTTCATCGCGGTGGTGAACAATCCAGCGCTGGCCGACACTTCGCCGGTGATTCTCGGCACGATTCGCACGCCGGGCGCGACGATCTTCAGTTGGGACGTCGCGGTGCAGAAGGCGCGCACGGCTTTGTTTTTCTCGGACAACACGCGGGCCTACTCGACGCGCACGGTTGGTTTTCTTGCCCAACGATTTTTCCCGCCTGGGATTGCGAATCGAGGCGAAGGTCCGCTCCTCACGCTACAAGAGCAGTTTTCGCTGCTGCCCGCTGGAATCAAGAACCCGCTCAATGGCGTCGTGCTCACGACCAACGCATTGAGCGCGCCCGATCCAAATGTTCCCAACGGCATCACGATTTTCCCGGGCGGATTTCCGCTTTATCGGAACGGCGTGATGATCGGAGCTATCGGCGTGAGCGGTGATGGAGTGGATCAAGACGACATTATTGCCGCCGCGGGAACGGTGGGATTCCAGGCGCCAACCAACATTCGCGCTGACCGGATGCGTGTGCGCGGAGCGCGATTGCCCTACGCAAAATTCCCGCGCAATCCCAACTTGTAAGCGCGCCTACGCCGCCAGTAGCAGTTCGAGCGCGCGGCTCTTCTTCTGAAGCATTTGATCCATGGTGCATTGCTGCGGCGCTTTGTCGGGACGCCAGCGGATGAATCTCGTGCCGTGACGAAACCGGTCGCCGCTCACGTGATCGAAGCCGACTTCCACCACGAGCTTCGGCGCGAGCGGTTGCCATTCCGCTGAACGCTTCGTGCTCCATCGGCTCGGCCCGCCGGGCGCGCGGCCGGTGAATCCCGGCGGCGCGATGAGCTTCTCCACCTTCTTCGTGAGCGCTTCGCGTTCTTCCGCTTTAAAGCCGGAACAAAAACCAACGTGGTTCAACTTGCCGTCATCGTCGTACAAGCCGAGCAGGAGCGAACCGACCACGCGCTTCTTCTCCGCATAGCGAAAGCCACCCACGACACAATCGGCGGTTCGGATCAGCTTAATCTTTTGCACCACACCGCTGCGCTCGCCGGATTCATAGGACGCATCGAGTTGCTTCGCGATCACGCCATCGAGACTTGCGCCTCCCGTGCCGAGCCACTTGCGCGCTTGCACGAGGCTGGTCGTGGTTGGCGAGAGACGAAATCGTTCTTCGTTGTAAAGGAGCTTTGCGGTGAATTCTTCCAGGCGAATGCGACGATCCCGGAGCGGCTTTTCGAGCAGCGACTTCCCGCGTGAGTCAGCGAGTAAGTCGAAGACGATCAGCGTCGCGGGGGTTTGTTCGGACAGTTTCTTAACCCGGCTCGCAGCGGGATGAATGCGTTGCAACAGATCGTCAAACGAGAGCGCGTTGCCGACAGGAATAACGAGTTCGCCATCAATCGAGAACTGCTTCGCTTTAACTGCACTGACCGCGGCGACAACCTCGGGGAAGTAGCGCGCGAGCGGTTGGCCAGCTTTCGATTGCAACTGCACGTCGCCGCCATTGCGGAACACGAGGCAACGGAAGCCGTCCCACTTCGGCTCGTATTGCCAGCCGCTGCCTTCCGGAATTTCCTCGACCGACAACGCGTCCATGGGCGCGAGCGGCGGTTTGATTTCAAGCGCCATAACTCCTCGCGCGAAGGTAGCGCGGGATGCTTAGTCGCGCCAAAGCGGCTGGCATTTTGGACACCAAGCCGTCGTGCGACCGCCGATCGTGTCGTGTTGCAGCGAGGCTTTGCAGCGCGGGCAGTGGCCGCCTTTGGCCCAACGGACGTGGAATAAAAAACCTTTTGGCGGATCACCGAAGTCGGTTCTCTTGCTCCCCTTCGCGATTGTGTCCACCGCCCGCTTCGTCACGAACCGAGTCATGCGCCACAGTTCCTTCAACTCGGCTGCACTCAGCGCGCCAGCTTTGGCCCGTGGATTGATGCGCGCCTGCCAGAGAATTTCATCGGCCATCCAATTGCCGATGCCGGGGAACGTGGCCTGATCGAGCAACGCGGCTTTCAGCGGGAACGTGCGATGACGCTTCAGGCGCTCGCCTACGTAGCCAACGGTGAACTCGCGAGACAAAACCTCCGGCGGCAGATCACGCCACCAATCTGGTTCTCCCGGCCCGGCGTGGAACAGCACACGCCCAAACATGCGCGCGTCCGTGAACACCAGCGCGCGCTCACGCTGGAACAAAACCAGATGATCGTGTTTTTGCGGAACGAAAGTCGCGGGTTCAACACGTAGCTCACCGGTCATGCCGAGATGGATTCCCAGCCACGCTTCGCCGGAGAACTGAAAGGCCATTTGCTTCCCATGCGACTGCGAGCCGAGAAGTTTTGCGTCGGTGAGTTTTGTCGTGAACGTCTTGGCATCCACACCTCGCAACACGCGCTTGGCTGCATGCAGTTCCACGCCGGTGATCTTCGCACCGATGCCGGCGTCCCACTTGCGGCGGTAGAATTCGACTTCGGCGAGTTCTGGCATGTTAATGCGCGGCGGGTTCGGGGCGAGGAGTGGGCGTTTCAGGTTTTGCAGCTCCCGGAAAAATTTTGCTCACGATAAACGCGACGCCGAGACACACCGTCGTGCCGATCAACGTGAACCAAGGCCAGAAGACAGGCTCGCCAAAGATCCTGGCCCACCAATCCTTCATCACCGGAATGTTCGGCGGCCAATAGATCAGGTTCATCACGACGACTGATGCAATCATGCCCGCCATGACCGCGCGCGCGCCGAGACGCCGCCAGAACAACGCGAGGAACAATCCGCCGAGTAGTGCGCCCGCCGTGAGGCCGCGAAGAGAGAACGCAGCGTTGAGCACATAAGGCTCTTCGCGCGTGAGCCACGCGGTGAACACGAGCATGGCGGCCCAGAAGACCGTGGAGTATTTGCTGAAGCGCAGGAAATAATCCTCGTCGCGGCCTTTCACGATTTGTTTGACGAAATCCATCGTCGAGACCGACGCGAGCGATGTGATTGCCGAACTGATGGACGACATCGCGGCGGAAAGGATGGCGACGATAAGGAATCCTTTCAGGATGTGCGGCACCTCCGTCATCATGAAGATTGGGAAAATAAAGTCGAACGACTTGATGCCAGGACGTCCTTCTGGAAGCGGAATCTGAAACGGATGCGCTTGGTAAAAAACCCAGAGTAAGACGCCGACTAGCAGAAAGATGAGGAACAACGGAAAGATCAGAACAGCGCTGAGGCAAAGTGCTTTTCTCCCGTCCGAAACACTCCCGCACGCGAGAACGCGTTGCACGATGAGCTGCTCCGCGCCGTGGGTGGAGAGCACCATCACTGTGCCGCCGATCACGCCCATCCAGATGTTGAAGGGCGCGGAGAAAGTGAACCTGGTGTTGAGCCAGGCGAGCTTGCCGGCTTGGGCCGCCTGCGACATCGCAGCGCTCCAACCACCTTCCACGAGTGTCGGAATGTAGAAGAGTGCGAACAGCCCGCCAGCGATGAACAGGCCGAACTGAACGAAGTCCGTCCAGATCACGGCTTTCACGCCTCCGATGTAAGTGTAGAGCAGGGAAAGCCCCACGTAGAT
>DATHEW010000850.1:0-2865 GCA_035318425.1 Candidatus Acidiferrum sp.
CATGCCCGAAGCGGGCCGCCACGCGAGGTGGCCTTTGAGATACTCATTGGCCGTGCGCTGAAACTCCGCGTCCGGAGAGACGCGCGGGCGAGCACAGCCTTGAAACAACAGAGCGCCAAGCGCCAAGAGTGCGAAGGGCCACCGGCGAATCAACAATTCCATGAGACTTGTTAGCGCAAGCGAGGACGAACCTGCGAGCGGAAAGCGGAACGCGCCGGCGGGTTGACTCCGCGTCCGTTTGACGCCGGAATCGCGCGTTGACTTGCCGGCGTGGGTGGCAATGATGCGCGCAATCCGCAACAAAAACGCACGCGGAGAAACCAAATGGGAGATTCCGTATGAGCAATGGCGAAATTCAACCACCGGGGGCTCAAACTTCAGACAAGGACTGGCTCGTCGCTTTGTTACTGTCGATCTTTCTCGGCGGTATCGGTATGGACCGCTTCTACCTCGGTTCGATCGGTTTGGGTATTCTCAAGCTGATTACCTGCGGCGGCGGCGGAGTGTGGTACATTATCGACATCATCCTGATCGCTCTGGAAAAAATTAAGGATGGCGAGGGACGTCTGCTGGTGAAAAAGAAATAACTGGGCGTGCGGGCTGGTATGAGCAACGGCACGTCATTACCTCCTGCGACGGCTTCGCGGCGCGATTGGCTCGTCACTTTGCTGCTCGCCATTTTCGTCGGGAAATTTGGCGTCGATCGTTTCTACACCGGACACGTTGGCCTTGGCCTTTTAAAACTCTTCACGTGCGGTGGCTTCGGAATCTGGTGGATGATCGACATCATCCTGATTGCGGTTGGCAGCTATCGCGATAGCGACGGCTATTTGCTCGAAAAGAAATAGACCATCACCGGCTCGCGAGCACGTCCGCCAGGAATCGCCCGGTGTGTGAACCTTTCGTCTGCGCCAATTGCTCAGGCGTGCCTTGGGCAACAATACGCCCGCCGGCTTCGCCCGCTTCCGGGCCGAGGTCGATTACCCAATCCGATTCCGCAATCAGATCGAGGTTGTGCTCGATCACAATGACCGAGTGGCCGGCATCGACGAGACGTTGAATCACTTCGACCAACCGCTTCACGTCCGCCATGTGCAGGCCGATGGTCGGCTCTTCGAGCACGAAGAGATTGTGCTTCTGTTGCGGATCAAAAAGGGTCGGTTGTTTCAATCCACTCAATAGATGGGTGACAAGTTTCACGCGCTGCGCTTCGCCGCCACTGAGCGTGGGGCTGGTCTGCCCGAGTTTCAGATAGCCAAGGCCGGTGTCACGCACGGCTTCCAGCGGGCGTTTGATTTTCGGAAAACTGTCAAAGAATGCGATGGCTTCATCGACTGATAGTTCGAGCACCTCCGCGATGTTCTTGCCCTTGTATTCGATGTCGAGCGTCTCGCGATTGAACCGGCATCCGCCGCACGTTTCACAACGCACGTAGGCCGGCGGAAGGAAATTCATCTCCAATTTGATCGTGCCGGCGCCTTCGCATTCCGGGCAACGGCCCTGCGCGCTATTGAAGGAGAATCTTCCCGGCCCATAGCCACGCATTCGCGCTTCGGGCGTTTGCGCAAAGAGCGCGCGAATGTCATCGAAGAAGCCGACGTAAGTCGCCGGCGTCGAACGTGGCGTGCGGCCGATGGGGGATTGATCGACTTCGTAAACAGTTTGGATTAGCTCGTGACCGGAAACTATTTCGCCCGCCGTGGAACTCTGTTCTTTGGACTTTGGCTTCTTAAGTTTCATTTGCAGGGCTGGCAACAAACATTCACGAATGAGAGTGCTCTTGCCGGAGCCGCTCACCCCGGTGACCGCGACGAAACGGTTCAGCGGAAACGAAACCGTGAGGTCTTTCAAATTGTGAATGCTCGCGTTGCGCAGCACCAACGTGCCACCAGCACCTTGCTGGCCTTTTTGTTTTTTGGAATTCGCCAGCGAGACGCCGGCACGCTGGACCGCGCGCCGCTGGCCGCGTGTCGGATATTTCTTGTGCGCGCGCAGGCATTTGCCGGTAATCGAATCTTCATGCCGCAACAATTCTTCGAGCGTGCCGTGCGCCACGACTTCGCCCCCTTGCACGCCGGCGCCGGGACCGAGATCAATGATGTAATCCGCGCGGCGCATTGTTTCTTCGTCGTGCTCCACCACGACGAGCGAATTGCCTCGAGCGCGCAATTGTTCCAACGCGGCGAGAAGTTGTTCGTTGTCCCGCGCGTGCAGGCCAATCGTCGGCTCATCGAGCACGTAGAGCACCCCGCACAGGTTGGAACCAAGTTGTGCAGCGAGCCGAATGCGTTGCGCTTCGCCACCCGAAAGGGTGGTAACACTGCGGCCGAGTTGCAGATAACCGAGTCCCACTTCATCGAGGAATTTCAGCCGTTCGAAAATCTCGGGAATGATGTCGCGCGCGATCAACGCTTCGCGCCCGGCGAATTTCAACGAACGGAAAAACTCAGCCGCGCTCCCGACCGACATTTGAGCAACGGAATCAATTGTAGGTAACAACTTGGAACCTTGGACCTTGGGTTTCGCGCTTGCGAAAGAAAGCCGAACGGCGCGCGCGATTTCATTCAACCGCGCACCGCCGCAGGAGGGACACAACTCGCGTTCGCCTTCCTGCCACTCGAACCACGACTCCTCGATGGCATCAGCACGCGCTCCGCGATCCACATCGGGAAGATAAAATAGTTCGCCAAAGCCGCGGCATTGGGGGCACCAGCCTTGCGCGGAATTGTAACTGAACACTTTTGGATCGAGCGGTTGGAAGGAGCGTCCGCAACTGTGACAGGCACGTTCGGTGGAATGAACAGTCACGGTTCCGTGATTATCCAGCGCGAGCAAAGTGCCATGGCCGAGCTTCAGAGTTTCATC
>DATHEW010000851.1:0-10665 GCA_035318425.1 Candidatus Acidiferrum sp.
GGACGAGATTTACACCAAACTCCGCAACCTCGAGATCGACATCGTGGATCAAGCTGACGTCGAGCGCGTCAAGCAACCAGAGCCCGAAGAGGAAGAGGACAAGTCACGCCTCGACATTCTCGACGATCCCGTTCGGATGTATCTCAAGCAGATGGGCCAGGTGCCCCTGCTTACCCGCGAACAGGAAGTTGAAATTTCCAAGCGCATCGAAGACGCGGAAAACGAGGTCAAACGCATCATATACAGCTTTGGTTTCTCCGGCAAAGAGCACATCGCGCTTGCGGAGAAGTTGATTTCAGAACCGCCGAAAGAGCGCTTCGATCGCGTCATCGTCGATAAGAAGATTGAAGGGCGCGAAGCGCACCTGCGCGAACTGCGCAAGCTCGTGAAAAGCGTGCGTGAACTCGACCAGACCGTGGACGAGAGATACGCCGAGGCCCAGAGCGGTGCGAAAGGGAAAAAGGAAAAGCTCGTCGCGGATTTCAAGAAGATCGACCACAAGCTTCAAGGCACTTTCCCGAAGTTTTACTACAAGCAGAAGGTCATTGAGGAAATGGCGCTCGTGGCTGAGAACATTCACGATAAGATTCAGGCGAGCCTCCACGCCATCGAAGATTACGAGAACCAGCGTAAGTCTTCCCTCCAGCAGCAAGTCATCGACGGCGAGCAGCGGAAGATTCAAGCTCTCGAAGAATTCGTACGCATGACCTACCAGGGATACCTGAACGCGTACGAGCAGTTGAAACACTTCTCGGCCAAAGCGCTTCAGGCCAAGACCGAGATGGTGGAAGCCAACCTCCGCCTCGTCATTTCCATCGCCAAGAAATACACGAACCGAGGACTCTCGTTCCTCGACCTCATTCAGGAAGGCAACATGGGCCTGATGAAAGCGGTCGAGAAATTCGAGTATCGCCGCGGCTACAAGTTTTCCACTTACGCCACGTGGTGGATTCGCCAGGCGATCACTCGCTCCATTGCCGACCAGGCGCGCACGATCCGCATCCCGGTCCACATGATCGAGACGATCAACAAGTTGATGCGCGTGCAGAAGCAGTTGATCCAGGATTTCGGCCGTGAAGCCACGCCGGAAGAGATCGCCGACGAAATGCAGATGCCCGTCGAGCGTGTCCGCGCCGTGCTGAAGATGGCGCAGCAGCCGATCTCGCTTCAATCACCCGTCGGCGACAGCGAAGACACGAACTTCGGCGACTTCATCGAAGACAAGTCCGCCGAGAACCCGTCCGACATGACGAGCTACAGCCTGTTGAAGGACAAGCTGCAGGACGTCCTCGGCTCGTTGACCGAACGCGAACGCAAAGTTTTGGAACTGCGCTTCGGCCTCGGCGACGGCTACAGCCGCACGCTGGAGGAAGTAGGCAAACAATTCAAAGTGACCCGCGAACGCATTCGCCAGATCGAAGCGAAGGCGCTCCGCAAGATGCGTCACCCCACGCGTATTCGTCAGCTCCAGGGCTTCCTCGAAGTGGAAGATGTGATCGGCTGAGTCGATTGGATTTCGGAAAGACAAGGCTCTCGGCACGCCGAGGCCTTTTTGTTTTCAGGCTGTGTGGCCCGCGACGCAATTACGGGGCGCGCTTTTTACGTTGATAGACCTCATGTCACGATTGCGTGTGGCCCGTTCCACGCGATATTGGGCTCGGGAGGAGAGAAAGGAGCGTTATGAAATCTGTCTCATTGATCACCGCGTTTGCATTGGCCACCATGTTGGTTGGCTGCGCCACTCAAAAAAAAGTCAGCACTCTGGAAGACGATGGTGATCGTCGCATCTACCACGCCACGTACGATCAAGTCTGGCGCGCGGCGGTGGATGCCGCGCAGGATGGCGATCTCGAAGTCACACAAGCTGATCGTACTACCGGCTACATCGGCGCGCGTCGTTCCGTGCAATCACCCACCTTTGGAGAAAACGTCGGGCTCTGGCTCCGCACCGTTGATCCAGCGCGCACGGAAGTGGCAGTCATCAGCCGCCAGGCGGGGCCGCCCGTGGCATGGGTGAAAAACTGGCAGGACGAAATCCATCGTTCGATCTCGGCAAACCTGACGCGCGAAAGCGTGGGAACCGCGCCGCGCGAAGTGGTCATTGAGCGCGGCACCGAAACGTATGTCGTCCCACGAGGATCATCATCGACGATCATCGAGCAACAGCGGCGGATCAATGCGTTGCGCGCCGAACGTGAAGCACGTGAACGCGACCTGCGAAGGGAATCCGACCCGGCGCGCCGCGGCGCGCTTGACCGGCAGCTCGACGGCTTGAACAGCGACATTCGTCTGGAAGAACAGCGGCTGCGCGAATTGCGTTAGGAACGCTGAATCGCCGCTTGGCATCATAGCGCGCCGTTTATACGCTAGGCGCGTGCTTGTGGTCTTGAGATTCGTCGGGTTGATGAACGCCGCTGTGTGGCTGGGCGCAGGAGTTTTCTTCACGGTCGGGATTGGCACGGCGGTTTTCTCATCCGACATGAAGCAGGTCTTCGGTGAATTCTATCCTGGAGTAGTCGCGCAGATTTTGCTCAAGCGTTACTTCGCGCTGCACATGATCTGCGGCGTGCTCGCACTGGCGATTTTCTGTGCGGAGATTTTTTACACGCGCCGGCGATTTCAGAAATGGACCTTCGCCATGTTCGTGATCCCGCTCGTGATCGGCGCCTTCGGTGGACTCGTGCTGCAACCAAAGATGCAACCGCTGCACCAGACCAAATATCGCAGCATAGACGCGGAGGAACGGACGCAGGCGGGCCAGCAGTTCGGCCGACTTCACGCGCTGTCGTCCACGCTCAATCTTCTCTCGCTCGGATTTCTCATCGCTTATACGTGGCGTGTCGCCAATCCACCCGAGCCCGCTCGTTTCATCAGTGCCCAGAAGTTCAGGGGTTGACATTCCCTTGCTCGAATCAAGATTAGCGCAGGCTAAAATCGCCTGGGGCAAATCGGGAATGCTTATGAATGAGTATCAATCTCCCTACGGATTTTCGGGCAGCACGGGTTTCGGCGCGGGCCAGGGCAAGCCGCCCGTCGCTGAAGAGACGATCAAGACGGACAAGATCCAGATCGAGCGAAAGACGTTCGTGATCTCTCTGAAGGAAAATCCACGGGGCCGATTCCTCCGCATCACTGAAGATGTGAACGGTCGCCGCGATACGATCATCCTCCCCGCTACCGGCCTGGCGGACTTCAAGCGAGTGGTGGACGAGATGGTGCGTGCGTCCGACGAAGTTCCGATGAAAACGCCGGCGGCTTAAGCCTTCACGGTTTTGGCTTTCTTCGCCTTCACGACCTTCCGTGTTTTCAACCGCGGCGCATCGCTCCACAGCGCTTCCAGATCGTACTTTTCCCGCACATCCGTTTTCATGACGTGAACGATCACGTCGAAATAATCCATCACGATCCAGGCGGTCTGGAGCGAGCCGTCGATCGCGCGGGGGCGCAGGCCCTGGTCGTCGCGAAGGCGATGAGCGATTTCATCCGAGATGGCGCGCAGGTGGGGTTCGTTGCTCCCGGAACAAATCACGAAGTAATCGGTGACTGAAGAGAGTTCGCGCACGTCGAGCACGACAATGTTCTCCGCCTTTTTGTTGTCTGCGTATTCCAGGCACAATTGAGCCAGCTTCTTTGAATCCATCTCGGCGCAAGCTGCCACGAGGCGCGGTGAGAGTCGAGGATCGACGCATGAATGCGTAATCAGGCTTTGTAAACGCCCGCTTCGCGAATGACGTCGGCCACGGCAGGCGGGACAAGGTGCGTCACTTCGCGTCTCTCTCGCACTCTCTGGCGGATCTGCGACGACGAAAGGCGCAGCGGCCAACCGCCGAGTACCTGGATGCGAAATGGCGCGGGCAAGCTGGCGGGAATTTCACCGGGACGAGGAATGACAACGAACTGAACCAGTGTCGCTAGATGTTCCGCCTCTCGCCACTTCGGCAGCGTCGGAACGTGGTCAGCGCCAATGAGGTAAAACTGTTCCGCCATGGGAAACCGCCGTTTGTAATCACGCACTGTGTCGATCGAGTAAGAGACGCCGCCGCGCGAGACTTCCTGTGCATCGATCTCGCAATTCGTTTTACCGGCGAGCGCCAGGCGCAACATCCGGAGTCGCAGCGCAGGTGGAGCGGGCATGCTGGCTGGCTTGAAAGGAGATTGAGCCGCCGGAATGAAAAACAAACGGTCGAGCGCCAACTCTTCGCACGCGGCCCGGGCCACGAGCAAGTGCCCGATGTGAACCGGGTCAAACGATCCGCCGAACAGCCCGATGCGTTTCATCGCGCGGAATTAAGCATGAGGGCGCAACGTGCCGCCAGCCTCTTGCTCGCGCGCGTCAACAACAGCGATTGATGCCATTGAAGCGTTGCTCCGTCGCCTGCACGTAGGCTTGGGCGCGATCGGGCGTCACGTGCTCGTGAGTGCAGACGCGTTGCTCGACAATTCGATCCACCTTCGCCTCGCCCGAAAGCTCGCGCAGTAAAGCAACGGTAAGAGCGATCAAGCTCGCGGCGTGCATCGGACGCGATTCTGCGATGGCGTAATCCGGCAGCCACGTCGCGGGAGTCTCGCGCAGTTCCGCGACCTTTTTGCGAGCGAGCAGCAGAATCCATTCACGGATGCTGATGAGAACGATCATGACGACGAGCACGAGAAACCCCGCGGCTACAAACATGTCCACGGTGTTGTTCACCATCACGATGCGATTGAGGCGCAGAGCTTTCTCTGCCGCCGCAATGGCATTGGCCTCACCCGTGACGCGTGCAGCAGCGACAGCCGATTCCAGCGCGGGACGCTCCTTCTCAGCAGCCTGCCGCGCGGCGATAAAACCGATCGACTTGTTGCTGTGAAAAATCTTTTGCACGCCTGCCGTCATCGTTACTGACAACAGCCAGAGCAATGGCGCGAGCGTGACCAGCACCAATGCCGGATGACGCAACATCGCGGGAGCAGCGCCCTGCGGTTTCGGAAGAAGCTGCATCTTCAGGAGAATCGTCGTGGCAAAGCAGAGAGCGATGGCGGCGAGCAACTGGTTTGCGATGCCGAAGAGCGGCCAGAGCGCCTTCACGCCGCCCTCGGGATCGCGCACGCCTTGAACCAGAAAATATCCCCACGCGCAGACGATTATCAGACTTGCGATGATGTTCGCCATGTGGCTACGCGTATCACCCAATCGTTTTGAAACATGCCCGAGCGCGTCTTGAAGCAGGTAACGCCCGACTCGAGTGCCGGCATCGAGCGTCGTTAGAATGAAGAGCGCTTCAAACATGATCGCGAAGTGGTACCAGATACCCAGCCATCGGCCGTGCGTGACCTTGGAGAAGATGTTTGCCATGCCGACCGCGAGCGTCGCGGCGCCACCGGTGCGGTTGAACAACGTTGTTTCCTGAACGTCCGCGGCCATTCGGTCCATCGCAGCGGAATCGATGGAGAACTCGGGTGCGCCCGCTGCCGCAAGTTTTTTCGTGATCGAAACCGCCTTCGCCTGCGAATCCGCGCCTGCGCTCGCGACATTCATGCCGAGGTAAATGTCCGGCTGCAACGTGCAGGCCGCGATCATCGCCATGATGGCGACGAGTGATTCGAGGCACATTGCGCCGTAGCCGATCGGCCGCGCATAACTTTCGCGAGTGATGATCTTCGGCGTGATGCCGCTCGCGATGAGCGTGTGAAACCCGCTGATGGCGCCACACGCGATCGTGATGAAGCAGAAGGGAAACAACTTTCCAGGCACCACGAGACCGGAGCCGTCCACGAACTTCGTGACCGCAGGCATTTTCAAATCAGGCAGTACGATGAAAATCCCCAGTGCCAGTGCGGCGATGGTCCCGAGCTTCATGAACGTGCTCAGGTAATCGCGGGGAGCCAGCAGGAGCCAGACGGGAAGCACGCTCGCGGCAAGCCCATAGAGAATGATGGCGACAGCGAGCGTCATCGCGCTGACCGTGAACAGCGGCGACAGCGTGGCGCTCGCATGAACGTACTGTCCGCCCCAGACTGCGAGCAGCAGCAGCACGACACCGAAGGCGGACGCTTCCATGACTTTGCCTACTCGCCAGAATCGCAGGTAGCCGCCCATGAGCATCGCGATTGGAATGGTTGCGCCCACCGTGAACACGCCCCATGAACTTTCCGCGAGCGCCTTCACCACCACGAGCGCGAGCACGGCGAGCAGAATGATCATGATGCCGAGGATGGCGATGGTTCCAATGACGCCGGCGGCAGTGCCGAGTTCATCCTTCACCATTTGGCCGAGCGACTTTCCGTCACGTCTCATGGAAGCAAACAAGATCACGAAGTCCTGCACCGCGCCGCCGAGAACAACGCCAATAAGAATCCACAGCGTTCCAGGCAGGTAGCCGAATTGCGCCGCGAGCACAGGGCCGACGAGCGGACCCGGGCCGGAGATGGCGGCGAAGTGATGGCCGAAGACGATCCACTTGTTCGTCTTCACGTAATCGGTGCCGTCTTCGTGAACCTCGCAAGGCGTTGCGCGGCGGTCGTTGAGCGCCAGGACACGTGCGGAAATCCATTTCGAGTAAAACCGATAGCCGATGGCGTAAGTGCAAAGGGCCGCGGTGAGAATGTAAGCGGAGTTCAGCGGTTCGCCGCGACGCACAGCGAGGGTCACGTACGCGAACGCGCCCAGCAATGCGACGCCAAGCCAGAGCAGAACGGAGAAAGTTCTCTTCATGGTACGCCGCGCATCGAACAATAAGCGCATCGCAAGACCAAGCCGAAAGACCGCACCGCTGCCATCTCGCACCAGTTTTGGTAGGGCGCTGTAATGAAATCGTTTCAGGGCGTACACGCCCTGCGCTCCAACTGGACAGCGCCATGGAAAATGCGAGTTGTCAGCGGCTGCTGCGCTCAAGTTTTCATACGCGTCGTCCGCTCATTTGGGTGCCGGGTCGCTTCCCGGATGAATCGAATGACCACGACGTTGAATCAGGGGGAGGAGACTCAATTGCTCCAAACAATTGAGATGTTCGAGGTCATCACCCAATCCCAGCCGCAGGATTATCAGTCGCTCGAAATCCTGAAAGAGGCGTACATGAAATTGTCGCGCGAGGACGAGGTGATCAACACGTCGCACCGCATCGCGCAGGCGTACGTTCATCTTGGGCAGCTTTCGTCAGCGATCCTGGAATACGAAAGCATTCTCCAGCGCCGTCCGGATGACGCGAGTGTGCTCGCCGCCCTGGGCGAAATCGAAGCTAAGGCAAACAGCCTCAGCACCTCGGCCATTTCCTCCGGCAACGACATTGAACTCGCTCCGAAAGTACAGCCGACGGAGGCGAGTGTCAGCTCACGCAATGGCAAGCCTTTGCCCGCTGACATGGATGACGGACGCCAGGTCATGCACAAGCTGTTCGTGGACAGCAAGCTGATCTCAAATGGTGATTTTGATTTGAACTGGCAGGTGCCTAACCTGCATGTGCCGCCCGGACGACCGCTCGAACCGTTCGTCCAACACCTGGCCGACAAAGGGACGCTGCCAATCGAGCGAGCGTTGAAGATCATCGCGGAAAAATCGCGGCTAGGTTTTCTCCCGATCGAAAAGTACGACGTGGATTTGGATTTGGCGCGCACGTTCCCAGTGGAGTCGTGCCAGCGCTGGTGCGTGATGCCGTTTGACAAGATGAGCAAGTCGATTCTCGTCGCGACGTCAAACCCGTTTAACCGCCAGGCCGCCAAGGAGCTTGAAAGCGCCACGCAGGCGCGACTGATTTGGTACGTCTCGCCGCCCGCTGATATCGTGAAGTGGCTGCGTCGAGCATTCCGTTGATTTGCCATGGCTGCTGTTCCAAAAAGTTTCGGTGAACGCATCATTGATGCGCTGGTGGAAGATGGATTGCTGAGCTCCAAGCAAGTGTCCGAGCTCGTCGAGCAGGGAAAGAAGGAAGGCGTGCGCCTCCTGAAACTCGTGGTCGAGAAGGGTTGCGTGAGCGAGCAGGATCTCGCGGTGTCGATGGGGCGCGTTCTTAATGTACCGCCCGTCAACATCGCGCGACTCTCCATCAATCCCGATGTCTCCGACTTGCTGACGCGAGATGTGGCGAACAATTACAAGGTTTGCCCCATTGCCCGCCTCGACAACCGGCTGTTCCTCGCCATGGCCGATCCGCTCAACGTCCTCGCCGTCGATGACGTCAAGCGCATCACCAAGCTAGAGATCACTCCGATGATCGCTTCCGAGAAGGCGATCCTCGACAAGCTGCATCAGATCGAGAGCGCCAAAACCGGCACGATGGAGGACATCATTCAGGACGCCGAGAACAAGGCGGCTGATGATGCTGACACGCTTGAGACCGTGAAGGAAGTGGTCGAGGAAGTGAACCTCGATCAGCTCTCTGCTTCGACCGAAGAAGCGCCGGTGATCAAGCTGGCGAATTTGATTTTGGTGCAAGCGATCAAAGATCGCGCGAGCGACGTTCACATCGAACCCTTCGAGAAAATGGTTCGATTGCGCTACCGCATTGATGGTGTGCTGGTCGATCGGACGCCGCCACCCAAGAATTTGCAGATCCCGCTCATCTCGCGTTTGAAGATCATGAGCAGTCTGGACATCGCCGAACGCCGCTTGCCGCAGGACGGCCGCATGCGCGTAAAGGTCGGCGGGCGTGACTACGATTTGCGCGTATCTTTTCTGCCGACATCACACGGCGAGAAGGTTGTGCTTCGCGTATTGGACAAATCGAACCTGTCCGCCTCGATGGACAAGCTCGGAATGGATCCGGACACGTTCCGCCGCTTCGCTTCCGCCGTCGCAGCGCCGCATGGGTTGTTGCTGGTGACCGGTCCCACAGGCTCAGGAAAAACCACGACTCTTTATTCCGCGCTCAACGAACTCAACAGTCCCGAATACAACATCGTGACGGTCGAAGATCCCGTGGAGTTTCAATTGGTCGGCATCAATCAGGTTCCCGCGCGCAAAGAGATCGGACTTTCGTTTGGCAACGCCTTGCGCTCCATTCTCCGCCAAGATCCTGACATCGTGATGATCGGTGAAATTCGCGACACCGAAACGGCGGAGATCGCCATTGAAGCTGCGCTAACGGGCCATCAGGTGCTTTCGACCATGCATTGCAATGACGCGTCTGGCGCGATCGCGCGTCTCGACGACATGGGCATCGCACCGTTCCTGATTTCGTCCTCGCTGATTCTTGCCTGCGCGCAACGTCTCGTGCGGCGCATTTGCCTCGGATGCAAAGATCCCGTCAGCTACCCGGCGCAGATGTATCGCGATCTCGGCATCGATCCCTCTTACCTCGAGGGCATACAACTGTTCCGCGGCCGCGGCTGCGAGCGCTGCAATAACTCGGGTTACGCCGGGCGTATGGCGATCATCGAAGCCATGACAGTGACCGATGAGATTCGCAAAATGATCATCTCGCGCGCTCCCGCAATGGAGATCGGAAACCTCGCGATCAGCCAGGGGATGAAAACGCTGCGGATGGTCGCGCTCGAAAAAGTCAAAGAAGGTCTCACCACGCTGGAGCAAACATTGGTGGTCACTTCGGCGGCAACCTAGGGCCGCTTTGCGCCTGACAAGGCCACACATGTTGCGGACAGTCGCGGCATGTTGTCGTTGGAAGAAGCTCAGGCGCGAGTGCTCTCCGCCATTACTCCGCTGGGCAACGAACTGGTTCCACTGGGTTCATCTTTCGCGCGCATCGCCGGCGAAAACGTCCTCGCCTCGCTCGATCTCCCCGCTTTTGACAATCCAGCGATGGATGGATTTGCCGTACGAGCGGAGGACGTGCGCGAAGCGAGCGCGACAAATCCTGTTCGCCTGCGAGTCATCGCCACGGTCGCCGCAGGCGATGAGCCTTCGCCCGGACTTGCGCCGCAAACGAGTGTCCGCGTGTTCACTGGTTCTCCATTGCCGCCCGGCAGCGACGCCGTTGTGATGCAGGAAGACACTCGTACGACAGGTGATTTCGTGGAAGTGCTCGACGCGGCGAAACCGCGGGAGCATGTGCGATTTCGCGGGGAGGACGTGAAGCGCGGAGATGCCCTTGTGCGAGCGGGCGAACGGTTGACGATCGGACAACTCTCGGTGCTTGCAGCAACGGGAGCATCAGGCGTGTGCGTCGGTAAAAAACCAATCATCGCGATACTCAGCACGGGCGACGAACTGGTGGAAGCCGGCACGCCGCTCGCCAACGGAAAAATTTACGAAAGCAACCGAGCCACGTTGAGTCTGTTGATTGCGCAGAGCGGCGGAATAGCGGTTTCGCTCCCGCTAGTGCCCGACACGCTTGCTGCAACTCGCGCTGCCCTCGATCACGCCTTCGGCCAAGCGGACGCCGTGATCACGACTGGCGGTGTTTCTGTTGGCGAACGCGACTTCGTTAAGACGGCGTTCGAAGAGATTGGTGGAGTTCAAGAATTCTGGAAAGTGGCCATCAGACCTGGAAAGCCTTTCGTATTCGGGAGGTGGCGGGAACAATTTCTGTTCGGCCTCCCCGGCAATCCTGTATCGGCGTTCGTGACATTTCTCATGCTCGTTCGTCCAGCGCTCCTCCGGTGGCAAGGGGCCAGCGAAACGGGTCTGAGCATTCGAAGAGCAGTGCTGGCGGAAAGTTTTTCAAATCCGGGCGAGCGACGCCATTTTGTGCGCGTCGCATTGGATCGCGGAGGTGCTGTTCGATCGACCGGCAT
>DATHEW010000852.1:0-4520 GCA_035318425.1 Candidatus Acidiferrum sp.
GACGAGTTGCGCGGTCGGACGCGCCGGGTTCAACAACGGACCCATGAAATTGAAAATGGTTCGCGTGCCACGCTCGGCGCAGAGCTTGCGCGCGGGCGCGATGTGTTTGAACGCGGGATGATATTTGGGCGCGAAGAAAAACGCGAAGTGATGATCGCGCAGCATTTGTGCCGCCTCCGTTGGACCGAGATCGACGGAGATTCCGAGCGCCTCCAACACTTCGGAACTGCCGCATTGCGAAGTAATCGCGCGGTTCCCATGCTTCGCCACGTGAATGCCCGCGGACGCGGCAATGATCGCAACGCACGTTGAGATGTTGAACGTATTGAGCCGATCGCCGCCCGTGCCACACACGTCGAGCAGCTCAGATTGGCGCACCGTCTCGTCGATCTCCGGCTGGATGGACAACTTCCGCAACTCGACGGCGAACGCAGCGATCTCCTCGACCGTTTCACCTTTCGTGGCGAGGGCCGCGAGGAAATCCGCTTTCGTTTCCGGCGCGATGGATTCGGAAACCAGATCCGAAATAGCCGCGGTGATCGCTTCATCGGACAGCGCGCGGTGTTGCTGCAAATCTTTGGTCAATGTGTCGAGCACAGGGAGCGAACTATTCCGCGCTGCCGCGCAAATGCAAAGTTTCAAAGCGGCGCGAGGCTTGTCGCGCGCGCGGCCAGCGCGTAAATCACACGCCGATGCCAGAGCCAAAGCAGCACGCCACCGTCCTCTGCGCGCACACGCCAGCGCTTTTCAATGCGGCAGTGGAGCAAGCGGCGCGTTTGCTGCGCGCCGGAGAAGTCGTGGCGCTGCCGACGGAAACGGTTTACGGCCTCGCCGCGAACGCGCTTGATCCCGCAGCCGTGCGGCGCATTTTCGAAATCAAGCAACGGCCCGCGCACAATCCCATCATCGTTCACGTGAGTGACGTGGCAATGGCGCGCACCTGCGTGACGCATTGGCCGGAGATGGCCGATCGTCTTGCGACGAGTTTCTGGCCGGGACCGCTCACGCTGGTGCTGCCTCGCGCGCGAAACATTCCAGACGAAGTCACCGCGGGCGGCAGCACAGTCGGTGTGCGTGCGCCGAGTCATCCGCTGATGCAAGCCGTGATCCGAGCGTGTGGATTTCCGCTCGCGGCACCCAGCGCGAATCTGGCGAACGAACTTTCGCCGACGAATGCCGAACACGTTTTGCGCAGCCTCGGCGACCGCATTTCGCTGATCGTGGATGGCGGGCAATCGCAGGTCGGCATCGAGTCCACCGTGCTCGATATCAGCGTGTCACCACCGCGCGTGCTGCGGCCTGGGATGATCCACGAGGAATCGCTACTTGCCGTGACGGGCGAGCTTCAGTGCGGCGCTGGCGAAAGCGGCGCGCTGCGCAGCCCGGGATTGTTGAGGAAGCATTATTCACCGAAGGCGCGGCTGATTGTCCTCGCCTGGAAATCAGATCACGAACTCGAAACGCTTGTCGCGAATTTCGCACCGCTCGAAAAAATCTTCATCATTGCACACACGCACATTCCGACGCACGACCGGTTCGCTGGCGTGAGTGTGATTCCACACGATGCCGAGGCGTTTGCGCGCGCGATCTATTCAGAACTGCACCGGTGCGATGCGGAACGCGCCAGCGTGATCGTGGTGGAACACGTTCCAGACGAACCAGCCTGGCGCGGAATAGCTGATCGTCTCGGACGTGCCGCTGCAATGTAACCATACGTTTACCGATTATTTGACGAGCCGCGGAAATTCCCCCAAGCTCCCGCCTCCATGCGACTCACGAAAGTTTTTGGTTTGTTGTTGTGCTGTGCCGCCGTGACCTGTCCCGGGCAATCAACGAACCGCTTGACCATCACTGGCTATCCCGCTCTGCAAGAGCTGCCGTTGAGCCTTGATGAGGCGGTGCGACTGGCGCTGGAACATGATTTGACGTTACAGGTGGAGCGCTATCGGCCCGTGATCATCGGCTACAACGTGCATGCGCTGCTTGGCGCGTACTACGATCCTGTTGTGAATCTTCAAGCGCGACGAGACGAGAACACAAGCGAGAGTGGTGGGTTCAACCCAATTACAGGCGCGCCTTTTCCCGGCGTCGAGTCGAAAGCGGATTCATTCAGCGGAGGGTTGGGCGGCTATCTGCCAACCGGTATGCGGTATGACATTCTCGGAAATGCGAGCGACAACTCCAACATACGCAGTATTTTTGATGCGGGCCCTCCTGCACGAACTTTTCGGACGAACACGGAGACGTGGCGCGCCGACGCCGGTATCGCAGTCACGCAACCATTGCTCCGCAATTTCTGGACGGACGCATCGCGCACCGGCATCAAACTGCGCAAGCGGGACAAGAGGATTTCCGAGCTCGAGTTGGAACAGTTCGTCCATGACACGGTGCGCGACGTGGTGGAAGCCTATTACACCCTGGTGGGCCGGCTCGAAGCGGTAATCGTCGCAGAGACGGACCTTCGCGTGAAGCAGCAGAACTTTGATGAGACACGCCGCAAGGTGGAGGTCGGCACGCTGGCCCCGCTGGATGAGAAGAAGGCGCAAGCTGAAGTCGCGCAGGCGAAAGGTAACCTTGTTCAGGCCCTCAATGACGCGGCGGACGCTGAAGCGCTATTGAAAACGCGCATCTCGGACCAGTTCGGCCGCCAGGTCGGGGTCAGAATCAAACCCACTGACAAACTGCTGGTGAATCCGGCGGTGCTGGATTTGCCCACGAGCTACACGCTGGCGATGGACAAACGGCCGAATCTACAGGCGCGCCGCGAAACGCTGGATCGTCACAACATTCAACTGAAGTATGATTACAATCAGCTTTTTCCTTCCCTGGACGTGTTCGCCTCATACGGTGTGAACGGCTTGGATGACGACCTCGGTGGCGCGCTCCGTGATCTCAGGCGCAGGGATTTTCCCGAGAGCAGCTACGGTGTGATCCTGAACTTCCCGTTGACGATGAAACGTGAGCGCTCCGTGTGGAAGGCTGACAAGGTTCTGAAAGCGCAGCTTGTCACCGAGCTGAAACGTGAAGAGGAAACGGCCATCTTCGAAGTTGATAACGCTATTCGCGGGGTCAGCAGCGCTTATCAACTGGTTTTCGTAAATCGCGAACGAGTGGCGTTTGCCGAAGCGGATCTCGCGGCCGAACAGAGAAAGTTTCAGGCAGGCAAGTCCACCAGCTTCTTCGTCCTCGATGCCGCCTCCCGTCTTGCCGCGGCGCGCAACGACGAGATTCAGGCGCTTATCGATTACAATTTGGCGCTGAACGCCCTCTCGCACGCAGAAGGAACGATCCTTGACCTGCGGAAGATTGATTTCGAAGCGGTCCGTTATCCACCCACGTACCTGCCGAAGGATAGGCGCTAACATCTCTGGCGTCTGAAATTTTTTGCAAAAGCACGGGCGCTGTCCCACTCTCGCGCGCGATGCAACCGCTGGCCCTGGTTCTCTACGAAAAACTGTTGCCCGGGACGCAACTGGTGAACCGGTTGCAAGACCTCGGCTGGCGCGTGCAGACACTCCACGATGAAGCCGCGCTCACGCGCACGGCGGAAGAACTTAAACCGATGCTGGTCATTGCGGACCTGCTTTCGACGCGCAAAAACATCCCGGAAGAGATCGCCGATCTGCGGCGTCATCCACCCACGCAACACATTCCCGTCATCGCATTCACAGCGGATTCCGAGCAGAAGAATTTCGACGCGGCGCTCGCGGCGGGCGCAACGGTGGTCGTGAGCGACACCGCCATTTTGCAGCATCTCAACCAAGTGCTGGAGCAGGCGTTGACGCAGTTTTGAATTTCTGTTCCACGTCCGTGACAGGGCGCGGTTTTTGAGCCAGCAGCGCACCGCAAGGGATGTAGGCCGGCGCTGTCCCGCATCGTTCCAGTCACACGGCCTAGAGTGGTCGCTGAAAGTAACTTCCGATTCCTTAGCGTTTCTTGAGCGGTCCTGCGTCGCGTTTCCCCTCCCTCGGGAGTGGGAGCACCGCATTCCGTCTCTGCCGAACATTGAGCGCGCGTCGTCACGCGGACAGGCGGAGGACGATTTTCCCTCTCCTTTGGGAAGACGGCCGGGGTGAGGGAGAACAGCGCTCCAAACTCGCGAAACGGAAATTACTTTTGGCAAACGATAAAAGCGCCGCCAGGACGGCGCACTCCAGGAAAAACTCCTCCCGACTTTCGCCAGGAGGAGTTCGCGAGTTCCAGAAACGGTTACTGAATCCTGATGCGGAAGAAGCGTGTCGGCGGCACCAACGTGCCGTTCGTGATAGACAACGTGCCGCCAGTGGCCGTGATCGTCTGAAGCAGCAACCACTCTTCATCGTTCAGGTCCTCTTTGTATTCGATCCGATACGTCTGGCCGGGCTCAGTGCTCCACGCGAGTTCGAGATTGGAACCGTTGCGAGCCGCTCCGGTGAACTGCGGCGGCGCGAGGACGGTGATCGCGATCGTCTCGTTGTCGCTCCTGGATGGAATGCCATTGTCAGTCACGCGGACGGTGAGCGGGAACGTGCCTGCGCCGG
>DATHEW010000853.1:0-6495 GCA_035318425.1 Candidatus Acidiferrum sp.
GTTGCTGACGACCACGTAGTAGTTACCCGCGTTGGCCACTTGGAAAGAAGGGACAGAGTAAATGGCGTTGGTGCCAGCGGGAATCGCCACGTTGTCCAGGAACCATTGGTAGTAGAGCGGATTTTCACCGGTGGCTGCCGAGGTCAAGATCAATGGCACGCCAGTACACACGCTGGCGTCTGTAGGATTGGTGGTGACGACTGGAGGTTGGCCAAGGTTCGGCACGACACCGTTGTTTGCGGCCAGGTCAACCGCACGGAGGAAGATGGCTTCACCGATCGACGTGAGGGTCTCAGCGCCCGCAAAATTGATATTGTTTGTCGGAGCAGTACCGGACTCACGATTACCCGCCGAGAAGTAGAGGCGATAGCCAGCGAGGGTTCCACCACGCACCGCAGTGCCGACAGGAAGCTCCACGATGACTTTGTTGGTGCCGTTACCCGTGGCCAGCACGACGCCGCCCGTAACAGGGTTGTCTTGGGTCTGGCTGGTGTTGCGCGACAACGCTTCGTCATAGACGCCCGCGGTCGTCGAGCCGATGACACCGGGCCCGTAAAGACCCAAGAGGTAGGCTGCCTTCGCGTTGGCGGCCGTGGCAGTCAACGGAATCAACGGCATTGTGGTATCCGGTATTGTGGTGCCCGAGAAGAATCCAAGCTGCGTGCTGCGTGTGAGATATGGACTCGTCACGATCAACGGCTTGGTAATGGTGGTATTCCACTGAGTGCCTTGGTTGCCACCAAAAGCGCCGCTGCCGGTCGCGCGTCCAATGATGATCACATCATTGGTGTTGAGCGCGGTGATGTCACCCGCGGACAACAGCGTGGCGCCGTTGTCATCGGCAGTAAATCGAACCACGTTGTTGCCGGCATTTTGGAGCAGAGTAATGAAACTATCGTCCACGTTAGTGCCAGTGACCGCCGGGGACGTCCAGGCGACGATGGCGGTGCCATTCGAGTTCGGCGTATCACTCACCCAGGCGATGTTCGCCGCGCGTAAATCGAGCGTCAGCAACAGGAGCAGCGCTAGAAGAAGCCGTGCGCACCATGGGAGAGCCGATGACCGGGCAGTCACGCGGGAAGCACACAACAGGGGACTAACGATTCGGGTTAGTTTCATAATGGTTTTATCCTTGGTCAGAACGGAGCGACGATCAGGCGGGAAAGCCTGATCCACAGGAGCGAGCTGCACACTTTTAGTTGGCACGTCTGGGCGCGACAGAGGCAGTCGGGTTGGGCTGCCACGTCGGGAGTCGGCACTGTTAAAACAAAACGCATGTGCATGTGCAAGGGCGAACTTGCCGCGCCACTGACTATTCTCGAAATCAACGACGAGAAAAACCGCGCAGCGATTGGAAGAACTGAAAGACGAAGCGCGTGATGTTCTTCGTATCATCAACGCTTCGATTCAAGCACGCACTGCGTGCGAATCGGAATCGTCAAACACTATTCCACAGGTGGGTTTTCAAGATGTTCGCTGCGAAGAGGACGAGACAGTTTTGAAGTTCTTTATTCTGTTCGAAACTTTATTCGGAAGTTCGGAACTTTATTTTCCGACTACACGCGTACGACGGCAAAGCACTCCTATTCCACGGTCACGCTCTTGGCGAGATTGCGCGGCTTGTCCACATCGCAGCCGCGCGCGACCGCGATGTGATAGGCGAGCAGTTGCAACGGCAAAACTGCGAGCAGTGGAAATAGACACTCGATCGTCTTCGGAACGGTGATCACGTCGTCGATCGCTCCGCGCAACGTCGTGTTGTCGTCAGTAGTAATCGCGATGATCGGACCTTTGCGGGCGCGCACGACTTCGAGATTGCTGAGGGTCTTGTCGTACATCGCGTCGCACGGGATCAGCACGACGCTGGGCGTCTTGTCATCGATCATGGCGATGGGGCCGTGCTTCATTTCGGCGGCGGGATAACCTTCGGCATGGATGTACGAAATTTCCTTAAGCTTCAACGCGCCTTCGAGGGCAACAGGGAAATTGATCAGCCGTCCCAGGAAAAAGAAGTCCTCCGCGCCCGCGTACTTCTGAGCCAACTTCCGAATGGAATCGTTTTGCTGAAGGATGGATTCCATCTGTTTCGGAATGGCTTCGAGCGCTTCGATGATCTCGCGCCCGCGGTTGATGGAAAGCATGCGAATGCGCGCCATCAACAGCGCCAGCAAAGTCAGCGCGGTAACTTGCGACGTGAAGGCTTTCGTCGAGGCCACACCGATCTCCGGCCCGGCGTGGAGATAAATTCCGCCGTCGGCTTCGCGCGCAATCGTCGAGCCGACCACGTTGCAGATGGCGAGCACCTTGTGGCCGCGCCGCCTCGTCTCGCGGAGGCTTGCCAGTGTGTCCGCCGTCTCGCCTGACTGCGTGACGGCGAGCACGAGCGTGTTGTTCTCGATCGGTGGATTGCGGTAACGAAACTCGCTGGCGTACTCGACCTCGGTGGGAATGTGCGCCAGTTCTTCGAAGAGATACTCGCCGACAAGTCCCGCGTGCCAGCTCGTCCCGCACGCGGTGATCACGATGCGATCGATCGAGCGCAATTCCGCCATGCTCATGTTCAGCCCGCCGAATTTCGCCGTCGCTTCGTCGCGATCGAGCCGGCCACGCAATGCATTTTCGACCGTGCGCGGCTGCTCGAAAATTTCCTTGAGCATGTAGTGCGCGAACTCGCCACGCTCGACGGCGGCGGGATCAAACTCGATCTGGCTGATCTGGAATTTCGATTCCGCGCCCGCATTCGCCACGCTGAACCGGTCTGCGTAAATGCTGACAATGTCGTAATCCTTGAGATAAACGACTTGGCGCGTGTGCGACGCGATCGCCGTCACATCGCTGGCGATGAAGTGTTCGCCATCGCCAATGCCGATGATCAACGGCGAGCCGCGACGCGCGCCAACAATCAACCCCGGAAAGTCTGTACACACGACGGCGATGCCGTACGCGCCAATAACTTCGGCGACGGCCGCAGTGATGGCGGCAGCGAGTGGGTTCGTGCCGTTGCTGGTGGTGACGCCTCGCAGAGCGAGGCGTTCTACCTCACGCTCATAATGCTCGCCAATCAGATGCGCCAGCACTTCGGTATCGGTTTGAGATTTGAATTCGTGCTCCGCTTTCGTGAGTTGCTCCCGCAGGCGCTCATAATTCTCGATCACCCCGTTGTGAACGACCGCGATGCGCCCGCTGGCGTCGAGATGAGGATGGGAATTTTCGTCGCACGGAGCACCGTGGGTGGCCCAGCGCGTGTGGCCGATGCCGGTTGCGCCGGGAACGGGCGAAGAGTTCACGAAGGGAGCCAGGCCAGAATCGATGCGACCAGTCTTTTTACGGACCTGCAGGCGCGCGTCGTCGAGCAATGCGATGCCCGCGCTGTCGTAGCCGCGATACTCGAGGCGGCGCAGCGCTTCGAGCAAAAGAGGGCCTGCAGATTGTTTACCGACGTAGCCAATGATGCCGCACATGAGGTTCCCGGGATTGTTTTTGCTTTGCCGTTTTGTTGGCGTAAGCTGCGCGCCGAAATTAAAGGAATCGGTCGGTTCAACAAAGGGTTTTCTGTATGCCGTTAACACAAGGTTCCGCGCGGATGTCTCCCAAAACCAGCAGTGTGCTCTCGATCATCATGGGCGGCGGAGCGGGCACACGTTTATTTCCACTCACCAAGGAACGCGCCAAGCCGGCCGTGCCGCTCGCGGGCAAGTACCGCCTTGTGGACATCCCCATCTCCAACTGCATCAACTCCGATCTCAAGCGCATTTACCTGCTCACGCAGTTCAACTCCGCGTCGCTGCACCGGCACATTTCGCAGAGCTACAAGTTCGACCATTTCTCTGGCGGCTTCGTGGAAATTCTCGCGGCGGAACAAACCTTTGCCGACACGTCCTGGTACCAGGGCACCGCGGACGCTGTGCGCAAGAATCTCGTTCACCTGCTGAATCACGATTTCGACTTCGTGCTGATCCTGAGCGGCGATCAGCTTTACCGGATGGATTTCCGCCGGCTCATCACACAACACGTCGAGACGGATGCCGAGTTGACGATCGCCACTATTCCCGTTCGCAAGCGCGAGGCTGAAGCGCTCGGCATCATGGAAATGGACAACGAGCGGCGCATCACGCGGTTCGTCGAGAAACCGAAAGATCCTGCCGTGCAAGACAGCCTCAAAATTCCCCGCGAGATGTACGAGACCCTCGACATCGAAGCTGACGGCGAAGATCTCCTGCTCGCCTCGATGGGCATCTACATCTTCAACCGCGACGTGTTGATCAAGCTGCTCGACAACACGCTGACGGACTTCGGCAAACACATCATCCCGGCGGCGATCGGCACGCATCGCGTTTACTCACACGTGTTCCAGGGATATTGGGAGGATGTCGGAACCATTCGCGCTTTCTTCGAAGCCAACCTCGACATCACCTCCGAGCTGCCGCGGTTTAATTTCTTCGACATGACGGCGCCGATCTTCAGCCGGCCGCGCTGGTTGCCGGCCTCCAAGATCAACGGCGCGCAGATCGATCACGCCATCATTTCAGATGGTTGCATCATTACGAATGCGAGCATCACTCAGTCAGTTATCGGCATCCGCAGCATTATTTCTCCGGGCAGCCAGCTCCACCGCACCATCGTGCTCGGCAGCGACTATTACGAAAGTGCCGCGTCCATCGGCGAGAACGAGGCGCGTGGCAATCCGCGCATCGGCGTGGGCAAAAACGCGCGCATCGAGAATGCGATCCTCGATAAAAACGCCCGCGTGGGTGACGACGTGGTGATCTCACCCGCGGGCAAGCCGGAGAATGTGGACCATCCGCTTTATTACATTCGCGATGGAATCGTGATCGTCCCCAAGAACGGCGTGATTCCTCACGGAACTGTCATCTAGCGAGCAGCCGGTTCGATTGACAGCCAAAGCTTCGTCCCCCACCGTGCTCCTAAGGGCAATATGGGTGTGGAAGTGGAAGTTCGACCGGATGACGTGGAACATTTTGATGAACCGCAGGTTGTTTCCAGAGAGCGTCGCGAACCGGAACCTCCGGCGCCGCAGCTCTCTGATCTCGCCATCTTCCTGAAGCGGACGCGAGCCGTCGTGCCAGTGGCAGTAGTCGGCTTGTTTCTCATTGCCCTTACCGCTGGGCTTTATTTCGCGAAGCCGTTCGTGATGCCGATTGTTATCGCGGCGCTCCTGACATTCCTGCTCAAACCCCTCGTCCGGCTTCTGGGGCGCGCGCACGTGCCTTACTTGCTCGGTTCTGTGATCGTGATGGGAGTTTTCTTCGGATTGCTCGGCTTCGGGGTGACGCGGTTGTTGGAGCCAGCAGCGGAATGGACAGCGCGTGCTCCGGACACAATGCGCAACATCGAGGAAAAATTTCACCACCTCTTTCGCCGCGCGCAGCGAATCAGCGCCGCTGCCGCACAAGTCGAGGACATCACCAAGGACGCCACTTCCAACTCGCGCACACAACGCGTCGAGGTGAACCAACCGGTGCTCATGAGGACCGTCTTCGTTTACACCACCAGTTTCGCCGCGGGACTGATCGAGACCGTCGTGCTCCTGTTCTTCATGCTGAGCGCGGGCGACATGTTCATGGAAAAGATCGTGCGCGTGCTGCCGACCCTGCGCGACAAAAAGAACGCCGTCAGCATCGCCCACGAAGTACAACACAATCTCTCGACCTTCCTTTTCACCATCACGCTGATCAATGCATCGCTCGGGCTCGCGGTGGGATTTGCCGCGTGGATAGTGGGTTTGCCCAATCCGGCGCTTTGGGGGGTGCTGGCGGGCGTGCTGAATTTCATTCCATATTTCGGACCCATCACTGGAGTGGTTGTGCTCACACTCATCGGTTTCGTGACCTTCGATCAACCCTGGCGCGCCTTTTTGCCCGCGCTGATTTATCTCCTGCTTCACGGGATCGAGTCGAACGTCATTACCCCGATGATTCTCGGTCGCCGGCTCACACTGAACCCGCTGGTGATCTTCATCTCGCTGATGTTCTGGACATGGATGTGGGGAATTCCCGGCGCGCTACTCTCGATCCCGATGCTGATGATGCTGAAAGTTCTCTGCGACCATTTCAAGCCACTTGGGCCGCTTGGGGAATTGCTGAGCGGGTGACCAGATGGAAAGTAATCAGTGATCAGTGAAACAGTAATTCATTATGGACGACCGCGCGCCGGCCACTGATCACTGTTCACTGACCTACTGATTACTGATTACTGACGACTTCCCCAACGGCGCACCGACATTGATCTCGTGCTCCAGACAATACGCCGCATTCGTCACATACTTCTCCGCCCAATGTTTCAGGCCGCTTCGCTCCTCTGGCGTGAGGGCACGAATCACCTTCGCGGGCGAACCCATCACCAGCGAGCCGGGTGGGATTTCGGTGCGTTGTGTCACCAAAGCGCGCGCGCCGATAAGCGATTGCTCGCCGATGACCGCTCCGTCCAGCACGACGGCACCCATCCCGATCAGGCATTCGTCTCCCACCGTGCAGG
>DATHEW010000854.1:0-2030 GCA_035318425.1 Candidatus Acidiferrum sp.
TGCCGTTCCCCGGAGTGCCGGACGGATAATTGCTCGGACGCAAAAATCTCGGTTCATTCGCCAGCAAGTTCATCACGTCCTTCTGGTCCCAGAGATGATCGCCGCTCGTAATGGCATCGACTCCCGCAGCGAACATTTCATTGGCCGTGTTCACGGTGATGCCGGAGCCGCCCGCGGAATTTTCGCCATTCGCAATCACCAGCGCGAGTCCGTGCTCAGCGCGCAGCTTCGGGACGATCTGCGCCACGGCCCTGCGGCCTGGGGAGCCAACGACATCTCCGATGAACAGGATCTTCACGGGCGCGAGGTTAATGCCAGTCGCCGAATTGTCGAATCGCCTCTTCCATGATCAGCCCACAGCGGCGGGTGGTGCTTTAACGATTCATCCACTGGCCGACTGCCCAACCGCACCACACGGCCGCAACACACAAGACGACGGAAAGCACAACGTTCCCGAGGCCGATCGTCCAGCGTCCTTCATGCAACAGGTTCAATGTTTGCAGGCTGAACGCAGAGAACGTGGTGTAGCCACCGCAGACACCCACCATGAGGAACTGCATTACGAAGACGCGCGCTGCGGGGCCAATTCGCGCGTGTTCTCCTGCGAAGCCCGCGAGCACACCGATGACAAACGAACCCGTCACATTCACCACGAGAGTGCCCCACGGAAACGCGCGTCCAAATCGATCCAACACCAACCCGGAAATCCAGAACCGCGCGACGCTCCCCAGCGCGCCGCCCGCCGCGATCCATAAGTATGTGCGAACTGTGTCTACCATGACGCACTCTTCAGTACCCAACCCGGCGCTGATCTGAAATCTTGTTCTGCATTCCCACTCACGGATGTTCTGTCTGGCGCTACAAATGTCTCGACCCAAAAAGGTTTCTGTGACAATCCAAGCATCATCTCAATCCAAGCGGCAGCGCAACGTTTTCTCCCGCTCGGATCGTGTTCACATGGGCAAACGAGCCAATCACCGTCGCTCTTCCGGCACAGTCGCGAATGCTTCACGTCCGACTGCCGGAATGCTGTCGTCGTGTCTTCGCGGACCCAATCGCGTTAAGAGCTCGTGGGGGAAACGGTTTGCGGCAATGACCGTCGTGCCGCTGCTCTTGCTCCTTTTGCTGGAAGGCGTGTTACGAGTCTTCGGAGTCGGTTATCCCACCCGTTTCTTCATCCCTGCGGAGCGCGGCACTCTCACGACGAACCCGAAATTTGCGTGGCAATTCTATCCGCGCCAATCGGCCTCAGCCCCCACTCCAGTGCTGCTGAAAAAAGAAAAACCGGCGGGCGTCAAACGCGTCTTCGTCTTTGGCGAGTCCGCCGCCGAGGGCACGCCTGATCCCACGTTCAGTTTCTCGCGCATGCTGGAACTGATGTTGGAACAGCAGTTCCCGACCAACCGCGTCGAGATCATCAACGCGGCCGTGCGCGGAATCGATTCACACATCATCCGCCAGATCGCCGCGGAGTGCGCGCGGCTCTCGCCCGATCTGTTCATCGTTTACATGGGCAACAACGACATGATCGGGCTGCACTCCCCGACGCCTGGTGAGTGGAACGGTCTCAAGCGGCCCGCCCTCATTCGATTTGAGCACGCGATCAAACGCACGAGGATCGCGCAACTGTTTGAATCCGGATTGCGCCGTTCGGCTGCCGTGCCCGCGAAACCGCGCCGGCAAGACATGGAGTTCATGCGCACACAGCGGCTTGCCTTCGACGATCCCGCGCGCGCGGTGGTTTATCGGAACTATCGCAGCAACCTGGAAAGCATTTGCAAGACTGCCGCGCGGGCCGGAGCCAAGACGATCGTCTGTTCGGTCGGTGTGAACCTGCACGATCTGCCGCCGCTTCAATCGATGCATCGCAATGATCTTTCACCCGCGCAACTCGCTGAGTGGAGCGCGCTCTACAACGCGGGCTCGAAGGCGGAATCAAACCGTGAGTTCGACGCGGCACTGAAACAGTTTCGCGCCGCGGCACTGATCGACGATCACCATGCCGATTTGCTTTATCGCATCGCGCGCTG
>DATHEW010000855.1:0-5733 GCA_035318425.1 Candidatus Acidiferrum sp.
GATCGAACCCGTGCATGGATAGCAGCCTAGGCTGCGATAGCGCTCGCCTTTTTCATTCGCGAAGTAGAGCGGGATGAGCGGAATGGTTTCGCGCTCGATGTATTCCCAAATGTTCAGCTCGGTCCAGTGGAGCAGGGGATGAATGCGAATGTGCGCGTCCTTTTGGTAATCGGTCTTGAACTGGTCCCACAGCTCGGGCGGTTGGTCTTCTACATTCCATTCCATGTTTTTGTCGCGCGGGCTGAAGTAACGCTCCTTCGCACGAGTCGGTTCTTCATCGCGCCGCACGCCGACGATCACGCCGGTGAACTTGTGCTTATCGAGCACGGCTTTCAGGCCATCTTTCTTCAACGTGCCGCAGCACTCGACGCGCGTGGCTTTGCCGTTGGGGAATGTGATGCCGCTCTTGAGGACCTCTTCATTTTTCCCGACGACGAGTTTCAGGTTCCACTCTTTGCAGAGGCGGTCGCGATACTCGATCATCGACGGGATCTTGTAAGTCGTATCCACATGCACGAGCGGGAAGGGGACGTGGCCGAAGAATGCCTTGCGCGCCAGCCACAGCAAGACAGTGGAGTCTTTGCCGATCGACCAGAGCATCGCGAGGTTTTCAAATTTATTGAAAGCCTCGCGCATGATGTAGATCGACTGGTTTTCGAGTTTGGAGAGGTAGTCCATAGGAATTGCTTTAACCACGAAGGCACGAAGTAAACGAAGAGAAGCCGCGGGAACAATCCTGTTCCTTCAATCTTCGTGCTCTTCGTATCTTCGTGGTTTTCATTTCGGGATCAGATTTGGAAATCCACTTTCTTCGACATGAACGTGTGGATACCGCACTCGACTTTGTTGAAGCCGGTCCAGCGTCCCGCGCGTTCGCCTTCGCCATTCGCGGTCGCCTTGGTGCAAGGCCAGCAGCCGATCGAGCGATAGCCCTGGTCGTGCAACGGATTGTACGGAATGCCGTGTTGCTTGATGTAAGCCCACACCTGGTCGCGTGACCAATTCGCCATCGGGCTCAGCTTCACGATGTCGCGCTTCGTGGCTTCATCGAAGACATAGACTTCCACGATGCTCACTTCGGCGCGCGTGTCGGACTGTTCCCGGCGCACGCCGGTGATCCAGCAATCGATCTCCGCGAGTTTGCTTTGCAGCGGGAGCACTTTGCGCATCGTGCAGCAGAGGTCGGGATTGTTTTTCCAGAGCTCCGGGCCTTGCGCCTCGTTTTGTTGCTCGACGGTCAGATCCGGAACGGCCGACTCGATCTTCGTTTCGAGAAACTCCTCGAGCTTGCGCTTCAACTCCAACGTCTCGGGAAACAACAATCCCGTGTCGAGCGTGAATGCAGGGAAGTCATACCCGCGGTGCTTCGCGAGATGCATCATCACCAACCCCGCGCCCTGAAAGCTCGTGCCGATGGCTGCGCGCGTGCCGAAACGTTCCCACGCCCAGCGGAGAATTTCCTCCGTGGGCTGAGTCGAAAAACGCTCGTTGAGCGATTTGAGTTCGGTGGACGTGAGCATCAACGGTCTTTCGTGAGTTCTTCGACGTCCACTTTGTCCTTCAACCTTCCGCTTGCACGTTTGTTCGCCAGAAGATCATCGAAGCTAATCAGGTTCGCCGATTGCCCGTCCAAGACCACCTTCACACACCGGGTGAAGGCATCGCGGAATTCGCGGCCTGAAACTTTGCCGAGAATTTCGATCAAATTGGGAAAGGCACCGAAGTGCGTCACGTGTTCAGGATCGAGAAACCATTCCTTCTTTAGCCCGGCCAATTCAGTTCCAAAGAACGTTTTCACTGCACTGACCAATCGTTCGGCATTCTCTGGCGTAACAGCAACCCGCACGTCCATGTCGCGTGTGGGACGCACATAGCCGTGATACGCAACTGCATGACCGCCAACCAACATGTATTCAACCCCAGCGTCGTTGAGACACTTTAGGAAGTCGCGGAAGTCTTCGCAGAGATGACTCGGATCCATAGGCGTATTGGCGCGCCAGTTCCAACTGGCGCAATCGTTCAAGGGGCGTGAGTGAATGCCACCACGCGCGGTCGGCTGCCTCCGCTTCGGCGAAGGAGCGGTACCCGCTGAAAACTGGTTCGATCACGCGAGGCATGAGATTAGTTGGCCGCAACCGCCGTAGGCTTCGGCGACGCGGTGGAAATTTCATTCCACACCGTGCGCGCCGCCCAATCGCCGAAACGCTCGGCCGGATTGCGCTCCTTCGCGTAGCGCGTGAGCAACGGGCGCAGTTCGTTTTCCATCTCGGCGTCCTTCACCACATCTTTCCAGAGACGGTTCATGCGCATGCCCGCGGTGTCGCCGCCGAGCCAAAGCTGATAACGGCCCGGCGCTTTGCCAACGAAACCGATCTCCGCCATGTAAGGACGCGCACAGCCGTTCGGGCAGCCGGTCATGCGGATGATGATCTCTTCGCCGCCGATGCCTGCTTCATCGCAAAGCCTTTCGATGCGATCGATCAAACCGGGCAGGTAGCGCTCCGACTCGGAGAGTGACAAGCCGCACGTGGGCAGAGCAGGGCAGGCAATTGCCGCGGCGTGCAGCACGCTTGCTTGCTCACTGGTCTTCACGCCGTGCTGATTCACCAACGTGTCGATGCCTTCTTTGTCGGTGTCCGAAACGTTCGCAAGAATCACGTTCTGATTCGCGGACAAACGAAACTCCACGTCAGGGAAGTTGTGCGCGACCTGACGCAGCGCTGTCTTCAGATGAATTTTCTCAGTGTCTTTCACGCGGCCCATTTCCACGAACAAACCGAGGAACCATTTTCCATCGAACTGCTTGCGCCAGCCGTAGAGGTCGCCAGTCGTGGTGAACTTGAACGGGCGCGGTGAATCGAGCTTTACGTTCGCGCGCTGCTCGATTTCGCGTTGCATGAACTCCACGCCCCGCTCCTGCACCACGTATTTCAAACGCGCATGCTTCCGATCCGTGCGGTCACCGAAGTCGCGATGAATCGTCAGCACGGCCTTCGCGACATCGACGAGTTTGTCGGGAGTGATGAAGCCCACAAGATCAGCCAAGCGCGGATACGTTTGTTCGTTGCCGTGGCTGCGACCCATGCCGCCGCCAACGATGACGTTGTAGCCCACGACCTGTTCGTTCTCGACGATGGCAATCATGCCGATGTCGTTCGTGAACACGTCGATGTCGTTCACGGGCGGAATGGCGAAACCGACTTTGAATTTCCGCGGCAGGTAGGACTTCCCGTACAGCGGATCGACGAAGTTTTGGTTTTCAACGTCATCGAGTTTGAGTTGCACGCCATCGATCCAGATCGAGTGATACGCCTTCGTCTGCGGCGCGAGTGCCATCGCCACGTCGTGGCACTGTTGGAAAACTTGATCGCGAGCGGCCGTGTAAGCCGGCGTCGGAGGCGCCATCACATTGCGATTCACGTCACCGCACGCGGCGAGCGTAGAGAGCAGCGAATCGTGGATGCCCTTCACGAGTGCGCGGAGATTTTGCAGGACGATGCCGTGAAACTGAATGCTCTGTCGCGTCGTGATGCGCAGCGTGTTGTTGCCGTACTTCGATGCGAGTTCGTCAAACACCAGCCATTGCTTCGAAGTCATCACGCCGCCTGGGATGCGTCCGCGCGCCATCATGATGAACTTCTTCTGGATCTTGCGCTGGTCGCGGTCGTCCTGCTGATAAACTCCGTGGAATTTCAGGAATTGCTGGTCGTCCGGCGTAAACTGGTCAGCCGCGGCATCAGAACACGTTGCCGCGATGCTGCCCGCCAGCGTAGGGATCGCAGCCTTGATCTCCTCGTTGTGCGTCAGCTTTGGCACATCTGCTGTAGGGGCTTGGTTAATCATAAGTAAACCACTAACTCTATTAAGGTTAACGAGATTACCACGTGGCAATCGCGTGTCAACGGCGGTTCTGCAAGGAATCGCAGATTCAAGCATCCACGCCGCAAAGCAACCGCTGAACAGCCAAGATTGATCCGCGAGTCAACGAATCTTCAAGGTTTCTGGTAGAGGTAGAAGGTGCGTTTCGGGGAGTAAACACGACCGTCATTTAGGTCCGACGTCGAACCACCGTCGAAGATCAGCATCTCCTTCCCGGTCCAAGCCGTGGCGTGGCGCGCGCGGACGGGAATCGAGGCGGAATTTGACGTGGCTTGCCATGTGCCAGCGAATGGATCGAACAAACCTCCACTCCGAAGATAGTTCCCGCCATCATAGCCGCCCCATACAATCATCTGCCCCGACAGGTCGGCCCATACTGCGGTGTGGGCGTAGCGAATGGTAGGAGCGTTGTTGGTGGGAATCAGCGTCCATGTGTTGCTGCCAGGACGATAGCGGGCACCCGTATTCGTCGCGCCCGTCGCCGTTTGCCCACCCCAGACGAGCATTTCAGTTCCGTTCCACACGGCGGTGTGCGATTGCCGTCCGGCAATCCCTGCGGCAGCGATGTTTGTCCAATTGCTCAGCGCCGGGTTGTAGCGGTAGCCGGTGCTGAAGCGCGTGAAAGTGCCGAACAATCCGCCGCTAAACGTGTAGCCGCCCCACAGCAACATTTCATTTCCAGTCCACACCGCCGTGTGTCCGGCGCGCGCACTGACGCCCGGAGTGTTTGAGAGGGTAGTCCAAGTGTTATTGGAGGGATTGTAGCGTCCGCCATTTCCAAGGAACTGCGGATAGAAGATGTTCGTGAAGTCATGCCCGCCCCAAACGATCATCTCGCGGCCCGTCCAGACAGCAGTGTGCAGAGCACGAGCGCGCGGCGCGTTCAGCGTGGCGAGCGGGAACCATTTGTTTGATGAAACATTAAAGCGCGCCCCGTTGTTCAGCGGCACTCCGCCGAAGCTGCCCAGACCGCCCCAGATGATCATCTCACTGCCGTTCCAAACTGCGGTGTGATTGAACCGGGCAGACGGCGCGCCGATGTCCGGCGTATTCGTCCAGCCGATACCGGGTCGATAAATTCCGCCGGACCGCAAAGCTGTGCCTCCGTTCAACCCGCCCCACACGATCAATGCATCACCGGTCCAAACTGCGCTTGGCGACGTGCGCGGGCCCGGTTCACCAGACGCGGGCGGAATCGTCATCGAAGTCCAATTGTTGCCTGCCGCGTTGTAACGCGCGCCGTTGCTGAGAGCGTCGTAGTCTCTATCGCGCCCGCCCCAGATGATCATCTGCGTTCCCGTCCACACCGCGGAATGGAGAGTGCGATTCGACAATGTGCTGGTGGACAGCGCCACCCACGAATCACTCGCCGGCACGTAGCGTGCCCCAAAATTCGTGGGGTAATAAATTATCGAGCTGCCAAAACCGCTCGGATTGTGGTAATACCACGCGCTGCCACCCCACAGAACCAGTCCCGCACTCGTCCAGACCAGAGATCCGTCGGTGACGCGAGGTTGGCCGTTGGTATTGATGACCGACCACGAGTTTCCCGAGATGTTGTAGCGCAAGCCATAGCTGCTGGGCGTTTCGCCGACGAACAATCCACCGGATACGCCGTTAAAAGTGTAATAACTCTCGTTGCCGCCCAGGATGAACATGTCCGTGCCCGAAGTCGCGGCCACGTGCAGATCACGGCCTTCCGGCGCGGGCGTGATCGCGCTCCACGTGTTCGCAGCCGGATTGTAGCGGCTGCCAGTGGTTAACGCTTCAGGGTTAAGCACGTCGATCATGTTGTTGTTGTTGGGGTCATTCGGATCTTCGAAGACCTGCTGTGAATTCGTGCCACGTCCGCCG
>DATHEW010000856.1:0-2092 GCA_035318425.1 Candidatus Acidiferrum sp.
TCTTCCAGGTTGATCGGCGATAACGTCTCGGTCGTCACGTTGTCGAGCTGCACATCCGAGCCCGTCGCAATGCCGAGCAAACCAATCTGTCCCGCCGCATTGGTCACCGAGAGTAACCCTACCCGTTGCTCTACTGGCAGCGGACCCACGGCGATTTGCGAACGAACGATCAGCGTAAACGGCTTCGCCTGCGCCGGCTTCAACGTCACGCGCAATTGACGCGTGTCGGGATCGAATCGCCACACCGACACGAGCGACGACGCGGCGCGATTCGTCGCGCTCGCATCGTACACATCGGTGATCGTCGCACCCGCAGGCACGTTGAAGATCAGTTCGCTTAACTGTCCCTGCGCCGGACGAATCTGCACCTGGTGCTGTCCTTCAATCACGCCAGCCGACGGCACATAGAGCTGCGCAATCTCGGCGTAGAACACCGGTTTCTCTCGCTTCGTGTCGCGTGAGCGCGGACGCCAGCCGATCCATGCGTCGTTCTGCGGCGAAAGCACCAGGCGCGTGAAGGTGTTGCTGCCTTGTATCTTCGACTCAATGGAAACTGCGGCAGCGGAAACGATTTCGACATCGAGATTCACCAGCGTGAGCGCGAGTTCATTCACGATGCCGCGCTGTGTCGGCAGGCTGAAACCAGTTTCGTCATCACGCCGCGTCGGCTGGAGTTGGTAATCGAACTCGATGTCGAATGTCCCCGCTTCGCTTGCGACAAGTTCGTAGCGACGCTTCTGCCCGAACATGGAATCGACGAGCTTGAGGGCATTGGTCGGGAAGTTGATTCGCGTCAGCACCGCTGGCTCCAAGAGGATCGGCAGCGTCTGTCCGTTGATCGCCGTCCACCGCACCTTGGCTCGCGCGAAGGCGAACTTCTCATCTACGCGAATGTCTTGCGTCACCGACTCGGCAATCGGCGCCACGAATCGTTGAAGGGACGAGTTCCTGCGAGTCCCACTCTCATTCGTCGCCGCCGGAGCAGCGCCGACAAACACCAACAACGCTCCGATGGTCAGTGCCACGGCCGGCACTGTAACATCCGGCGGCGGAGTTTCTTTGGGTTTGGGCGGTGCTTGCATCAACCGAAGGAACGCCGGAACCAGCAAGTGGAACACAATGAACGCGACCAGCACGCCGAAGAACAACGGCACACCGTTGCTGAATCGCAGCGCCGTCCAGAACAGCAACGTCCAACCCGCCACCTTCGCGAGCGTCTTGAATCCACCCTCGACGAAAAACGCGAACACGAACGCCGCGAGCGCCAGCACCACCGGCCACGCCTGCCACGCGCCGCGCCAGACAGAAGGCTTCTCCACGATGTTGTCCACCTCGATCGCGAGCGCGTTGTTCTCCGGCTGAATCGGCGCGAGGAAAGTAAGGACCTGGTTCGTGTCGTAATGAACGCGCTCGCCCATCGTCCCGAGCTTCATGAAGGCGATGACGCTGAACAGCACCGCAGTCATTCCGAGCACCAGCCCGAACGTGTGCTGTGCGCTGAATTTGTAAACGCCCGGGCGGCTCGACCATCGCCAGACGAACAATCCGGCCACGAGCAACGCCAATGCGAGGCCGAGTTGGATCAGCGCATCGTCGCGACGGAGCAGGTTGAACAGTGCGGCGAAACCCGAGCTGTCCGAGATGCCCGCGGCAGGCGCGAGCGAACCTTTGCGATAGATGAGTCGCTGTCCCGCGTCGGCCAGGAACTTCCACTCGCTCAACAACACCGGGGCGCCCACGATCGGCGCGGCTACACTCACGCGCTCCGGATCCTTGGATCGCGAAGCAAGCTTGAGATCGACGGTCGCGATTGCGTTTGGATCGGGATTCTGCGGCAGCGGAATCAGGTGCGACTTGCCATTGAGCCGCGGCACGGCAGTCACACCATTCACCGTGGCCGACCACAACTCCGCTCCCGCCGGTAGCACGAGACGGAAGTGCGGTTGCCCACGATTCTTCACAAAGTAACGCGCATCCGTGACGACCTGGCCTTGCTTCGAAATACGCGTGGTGAGCGCCGCGCGATCGGCGACCTGATTCAACGTGTCGCCTTGCGCGAGCGGGCTCAGCACGAGTTGGAGATTGAACGGCC
>DATHEW010000857.1:0-5497 GCA_035318425.1 Candidatus Acidiferrum sp.
GAACTGAGTTTCCGCGTGTCGGCCTTCACATGCTCGGCGATGAGCGAATGGTATTGCTCCGCGATCGGGCCAAGACGATTCCAGTCGAGCCATTTGTCCGCGATGTCGCGAACATTGCCGAGGTAGCGCTCGCGCAAGGCCGGCACGGCGAGCAGTTTCGAGATCAACGGTTTCTCCGCATCGTTCGCCATCGCGAGCGGATCGAGTTCCACTCCATTTACGCGCACCGGGTTGCCGGGGCCGCGTCCGCCGCGATTCGCCCCGCCGCCTGGGCCCCCGGGACCGGCCGGCAACAACGTAGTGAGGCCGGATCGCAATGCATCTTCGCTCAACGCGCCGGTCTTGTTGGTGTCCCATTTGGTGAACCAGGAATTGAAGGTGTTTTTCAACTCTGCGCTCGTGATTGAACTGTCTTTGTTTGCATCGAGTGCGGTGAAGAGCGGCGCTGCCATCCCAAACCCGCCGCGACCTCCGGGGCCGCGCGTCGCGTCTCCGCCACCAACGGGAGGAGCGCCGCCGCCAGAGAATTGGCCTCCGCCGGGAGGGCCGCCGAATCCTTGCGGCGGAGGCATGATCTCATTCAGACGCGCGGCGAATTGCTCCTGAGTGACTTTGCCGCTCTTCGTTGCGTCGAGTTTGTTGAACCACGCCTCGGCAAGCTTCGTGAATTCATCACATGTCAGCTTGCGGTCGGCGTTGCCATCGGCGTCAGCGAACATGCGAGACGCGATCATCGTCCCCGACCCAAAGCCGCCGCGACCGCCGAATCCCGGGCCGCCCGGTTTGGTGAAGGTCTCGTTCGCATCCTGCGGCAGGATGTGAAAGCGCCCCTTCTCATCCTGATAGATGTCGTAATCGCTGGTGCGGACCCAGTAGCCATCGTTGTTGATCAGCGCATTGTCGAGCGCGAGGAATTTTAGCGCGCCATCGATGTCGAGCAACGGCACGATTGCCTGCTCCAGTTTGTTCGAGGGCGTCTCGTTCAACACTTTGCAAAGCTTGATCAGGTCGGCCCATGACTTCGGCTCGTCCTTGCTCTTGATCTCGTAAATTTTCTTGTACAGCGCCGCGTCTTCACCGAGATAAGCCAGGCTTCCCCGTCCGCCGGGACTGCCGGGAACTTTCCATCGCGCGCCTTTGGTGGTGCCAAACCATTCCTGGACGAAGTCTTTGTTGAACTGCTCGATGCTCACGTACACGCCCCAGTTCTCTCCATTGATGACCACGCGCACGAGGTTTGCCCGCGGCGCGGGGATGTATTCGCGCGCGACCTGATAGAAGAGCACGGAGCGAAAAAAGCTCGGGTCGCCATGCGAGTTCAGGAGGTTCAGGGTGCGGTGGCCGAGCAACGACTGGTTCTTGCGAACATCGTCGAGCGAGAGATTGAGCGAACGTTTGCTGCCTTCGCCGACCATTCCGTAAGACGACGCACCGCGAAAGTGAATGCCCACGTCTGGATACGTTTTGCCGTCCACCGTCAGTCGGGCAGGAACCTCGACATCCGTGCCGTGAAAGTCTGAAAGCTCCTTTTCCCAACCGCCATTTTCGAAATCGATGAAGAGCGTGCGCACGACATTGGATGCGTAAAGCGGCGCACCTTGAACGGACTTCACATCCGCGGGAGAAATTTTGACGCCCGGTTTGGGGGCTTCGCCGCGCATTGGTCCCGGTCCACGCATGCCACGCGGACGATCGTTCCCGCTGGCACGCTCCTTGGCCAGGAACTCGCGCGCCGCTTTGCGTTCCTCGGCGTTGAGCCGTTTGTCGTTGTCCTTGTCGAATTGCTTCACGAGCTTGCGTTCCTCGCGCGAGAAGCCGCCCGACGAACCACCGAATGCGCGCGGCGCATCAGGCGCTGGCGCGTCGTTTGGCGGCGGTGCCTGGGCGTACAACACACACGCGGTGGTCACGAGCGCTGAGGCGAAAGCGACGCGGCAATGGAGCATTTTCAGAATCATGGATGAGAGCTTTCTTGTCTTCGTTGAGGCGTCGTTAGGACAGGCAGATACAGGAATGGGTTTCGTTTATCTTCCCGTGCTCCGCGCGGCCCGGTCACGAGGCGGGAAGCGCGCATTGCGACGATCAGGAGCTTTTGCTTGAATGCCGCAGCGACGGCGCAGCGTCCGTCCCTGCACACACTATGAAAAATCTTTTGGTCAGTCTGGCTTTGTTCGTCGTGGCAGTAGCGGTGAACGCGCAGGATTGGGTCACTTACGAAGGCAAGAGCGGCGACGGCCGCGGCAAGCACATCGTGCTGCTGGCGGGCGACGAGGAGTATCGCTCCGAGGAGGCGATGCCCATGTTGGCGAAAGTGTTGTCGCAGAATCATGGCTTCACATGTTCCGTGCTGTTTTCCGTCAACGCCACCAACGGCATCATCGATCCAACCGCCGGCGCGAGTCTCGCGCATCCCGAAGCGCTGGATACCGCGGATGCCATCGTGATGTTGCTGCGTTTCCGTAGATGGAACGACGACGCGCTGAAAAAGTTCGATGCGGCGATGCAGCGCGGCGTGCCGATCATCGCGCTGCGCACGAGCACGCATGCGTTCAACGGCATTCCGAAGGAGAGCCCGTACGCGAAATGGAACTACGGCAACCAGGGCGGCTTCGGCAAACAGGTGCTCGGTGAAACGTGGGTGACGCATTGGGGCAATCACAAGAAGGAAGCGACGCGCGGTGTAGTCGAGCCGAGCGCGAAGGATCATGCGGTGTTGCGCGGCGTGATGGATATTTTTGGTGACTCGGATGTGTATGAAGCGGCGCCTCCCGCTGACGCGAAAATTCTTGTGCGCGGCCAGGTGTTGAAGGGCATGAAGCCGACGGATGAACCTGCGGATTACAAAAAGAAAAACGCCGCGAAGGAGGAGCAGGGAGTGAACGACCCAGCGATGCCAATCGCGTGGACGCGCGAAGTGAAAAACGACAATGGCAAAGTAAATCGCATCTTCTGCACCACGATGGGATCAGCGAGCGATCTGCCAAATGAAGGACTGCGCCGTCTCGTGGTCAACGCCGTGTTCTGGGGACTCCGCTTCGACGTGCCGCAGAAAGCGGACGTGACTATTCCGGGCGGTGAGTTCAGGCCCACGATGTATGGTTTCAACGGACATCAGAAGGGATTGAAGCCATCTGACTTCACGCTCGATGCGCCGATCCCGCCGAAGCGCGGCGAGGGGAAGTAAACTCCAGGATCGCTGCTGATTCCCGAAAGGTGTGCGTAGGGCGCGCTGTCCTCAGCGCGCCGCGACGTTGCCAACGCATCCGTTACGTCGAACGCCACCTCGTCGCGCTGAGGATAGCGACGCCCCACCTTCTGATAGTTTCGGGCGTTAGGCGAGCAACTCAATCGGCGCGACTTCGATCTCCTCCGCGAGTTCGATAGGCATCTCCACCGAGCGCATCGCGCCGTCTTTGTGCGTGACGCACACGACAGTAAGAGAGCCGCGTGCGACTTCTTCACGTGCGCCATTCAACTTATAGAAACGGAAAACGTACGTGAGCGACTTCGGCTTCTTCTCTTTCACCAGCATGTGGACTTCGACGATGTCTTCGAAGCGCAGCGGCTTGAAGTAATCGCAGTCCGCATGGACGCGCGGCCAGCCGAGCGGCGGATCGACGTGCTTCATCACCACCGAAGTGCCGAGCGAGCGATAGAAGGCGTGCTCGGCCGTCTCCATGTATTTGAAAAAGTTGGAGTAATGGACGATGCCGGCCATGTCGGTCTCGGAGAACTCCACGCGCCGCTCGACTTTGAACTCGTAAGGCATGAAGCGATTTTAGATTTGCGATTTACGATTTACGAGCGCGCGGGCGGACTCGAATACGGCGGCGGTTTCGGTGGTCATCCGCGTGACGTTGAAATGCTCGTGAACGGAACGCATTGCCCCTTCCCCTAACGCACGAGCGCGAGCTGGATTGAGTAACAGAGCTTCGATGGCGTCCGCCAGAGCGGCAGCGTTCGGCTCGGCGATGATACCGCCGCCGGTCTCCTCGATGATTTCTGGAAACGCCGCATGACGCGGTTGAACCGCCGGCACGCCCGCCGCCATCGCCTCAATTACGTAAAGGCCGAATGCTTCGCCATACAGAGCGGGCGTGCAGAACACGTCGAGCGATTGCATGAAGCGGATCTTCTCATCGCGCGAGACATTGGGGAAGAACGCCACATCGCCCAGTAAACCAGCTCGCGCGAGCTTCTGCTTTTGTTCTTCGACGACCGGTTCATCGCTCGGACCGCAACCGCCACCCACGTGGAGCTTCGCTCCGAGGACATGCGCGCGTTTTTTCAACTCGATGAAGATGTCCACAGCGAGCGGCAATCCTTTGTCGCGGCACATGCGCGCAAAGTAACCGATCGTGGGCGGGCGGGCCGGTTCGCGAATGGCGTGAGTGAATCCTTCGACATTGATGCCGTTGTGAACGACTCGCACACGATCGGGCGGCAGGTCCAAACGCTTTGCCATTAAGTCGCCAAAGTATCGGCTGGGCGCGATGAACAAGTCCACCTCTTGCGCGCGCTCACGCGTGACCTGCCACGCGGCTTCGCGATGCGCGGCGGGGAGGCCATCAAGAAAAGTGTCTTCGCCCTGGAGCATGCAAACGACCGGTGCGTTCAGTTCCGCTTTAAGCCGGCGGGCCATGCCGACGAGCAGCACGTTGGAAAGCGAGATCACCTCGGGTCGATGATGTTCCTTGAGCCACGCGACCAGTTCATCGACTTCGCGCGCCTGCTTGCCTTCCTCGCCGCGCAACATGGAGACGGTGAGTTCCCCCACATCTTCGGCACGTGTCTTGCCAGCCATGCGGCCGAGTAGTTTCAGCAACTCCTTTGAAGCCAGCACGCTCCGCAACCAGTCCGGTGCATGACGGAACGTAGGGAACTTCTGTTCGAGATAAACATTGAGCCCGCTGAAGAAGATCGGCGTGTCGCCAGCCTGGTTTTCCTCGTCGAGCGTAAGCGGCAGATAGAGCGGCACCATCAAGGTGTCGTGGCCGAGCTTGCGCAGTTCGGCGACGAGTGCGTTGTCGCGGAAACAGCCGCCGCAATACATGCCGCCCGCGCCCGGTGTGATCTGAACAATCTTCACGCCGGTGCCACAGTAACCAAGCGGAGCGGACTTGCGAATGCGCTAATGGCGCTGGGCCTTTAACAATTCGCGAATGTCGGTGAGCAGCACTTCCGTCGTGGTGGGCGCCGCCGGAGCGGGCGCGGCTTTGGCTTCCTCTTTGCGGCGCAGGCGGTTCATCGCTTTCACCATCAGAAAAATGCAGAAGGCGAGGATGATGAAATTCAGAACGATGGTGAGGAAATTTCCGTAAGCGAGCACCGCGCCCTGCTTTTTCGCTTCGGCAAGCGCCAGCCCCGCCTGCACGTTGTCGGTCAATGGCAGATAATAATTCGTGAAGTCCATCTTGCCGACAACACGTCCGACCAACGGCATGATGAGATCGTCCGTCATGCTCTTGACGATGGTGCCGAATGCCGCGCCGATGAT
>DATHEW010000858.1:0-9862 GCA_035318425.1 Candidatus Acidiferrum sp.
TTGCCAGCGCGAGGGACACGTCGCTCAACAAATTCCGCTCGTGAAATTCGTCGAAGAGAATCGCAGCGGTGTCGGCGAGCGTCGGATCATTCTGCAACCACCGGAGCAGAATGCCTTCAGTCACGAAACAGACGCGCGTGCCGAGTCCAGTCTGGTCATCAAAGCGGATTTGGTAGCCGACTTCAGCGCCGAGCTTTGACTTGCGTTCCCATGCGACGCGCGCGGCGACGGTGCGGGCCGCGACACGACGTGGTTGCAAGACGACGATCTTCTTCTCACCGGCCAGGCCCCCATCGAGGAGCATCTGCGGGACCTGCGTAGTCTTGCCCGAACCGGTGGGGGCGACGAGGACGAGGCGGTTGTGTTCGCGAAGGTGTCCGACGATGTCGGAGTGGATTTCCCAGATGGGCAGCGACGAGTTCGGCACGCTTACTTAAACCAAACCATCGCGACGATGGTGGCGAGCGTCACCAGCAGCATCATGCCGCTGGGCATGAACTTCTTGGTCTTAAGGAAGCGCAGGAAAAATATCAGGGCGAGAAAACTGAGAATGCCCCAGGACCATTCCACCCGCAGCTTCTCCACCGCGCAAATCCCGAGCAGCACGGCAAAAGCCAGCGACATGATGAGCGAGATTTTACTCTTCGCTTTCAGGAAGCCGATCAGGCCACCGATCAACAGCAGCGCAATGTAGATCCACAAAATCACTTCGGGTTTCATAATGTCGGGCGCGGAGTCTTGATTAACTCCCGCGCACATCCAACGATAAAATTTCCCCCGCCTCGCATTCCGCGATGACCTCGAAGGGCCGGCAGCAAATCTCGCAGTCAGTGACGAAGCGCTGCGACGGAACGCTCGTATCAACCGCCAACTCGAACTGCTGACCGCAGAAGGGACATTGAATCGGCTCCGTTTCCAGCATGGCGGCAAGGTCAGTGTTCGAAGCACGAAGTTCAACGCCGCTTCGTTTGGAATGTTTTCACCGGTGAATTGCGCCCCGGCCTTCTTCACGTAATCTACGATCATGAAATGGAGCGCTGGGTTGTTGGGGATTTTGCTCGTGGCCGTGACACTGACCGGGTGCCAGAGCGCGGTGTATTCCACGTATGAAAAGTTTGGCGTTTACAAACGCGACCTGCTGAAAAAGCGCGTGATCGCCGCGCGAGACGAAGAGAAGGCTGCCGGGGAACAATTCAAGGACGCGCTCACCCGTTTGCGCGAACTCTACGGCTCCCAGAACACTGATCTGGAAAAAACTTACGACAAATTGAAGTCCGAGCACGACGACGCCACCTCGCGCGCTGTGGCGGTGCGCAAACGCGTCACGGACATGGAAACCGTGGCGAAGGATCTCTTCTCGGAATGGGAAAAGGAGATCGAACAAATCTCGTCGTCAACGATGCGTTCGAGCAGCCGCGAGCAATTGCGCCAGACACGTGATCGTTATGAGGACATGCACTCCGCGCTGAAGCGCGCCGAGAAGAGCATGGACCCGGTGTTGATCAAACTGCGCGATCACGTGCTCTACCTGAAGCACAACTTGAACGCCCAGGCCATTGCTTCATTGAAAGGCGAATCAGTGGCCATTCAAAACGACATCGCGCGCCTGATCGAAGACATGAACCAGTCCATCCAGCAGGCGGATGCGTTCATCAAGCAGATGGAGACTGCGAAGTGAGGAAGTGATCAGCAGGTCATTGATCGAACAGCCCTCGCCGGTGACTGCATTACTCGCTCACTGGCTCACCACTTACTGATTACCGCTCCCAGACCTCGCGGCTTCATCCAGCAACTCGCCAGAGCGCGCGTCCAGGAACGTCTTCAACTCCCCTGCCGCCTTGCCGCCGAAGCCGGGAACGCTGGCGATGTCTTCCTCGCTCGCCATCCGGAGGCGCTGCACGGATCCAAATTTCTTGAGCAGCGCTGCTTTGCGCCGATCGCCAATGCCGGGGAACTCGTCGAGGATGCTTTCGGAAATTTTCTTCACGCGCAGCTGCGCATTGTAGCTGTTGGCCACGCGATGCGATTCGTCGCGGATGCGTTGAAGCAATTTCAGCGAATTGTTCTCGTGCGACAGGCGGAGCGGCTCCTTCGCGCCGGGGAAATAGATCTCTTCGAACTCCTTCGCGAGACCAATAATCGGAATGCGACTGAGCCCCAGCTTTTCAAGTTCAGCGCACGCGGCATTGAGCTGGCCCTTGCCGCCATCGATCACGATCAGGTCCGGCATGTTGGAAGCGATCGAGGGATTCGGCGCCGCCACCACGTGCTCTGCTGCTGCGGCGCTGCCATCGCGAGGCGCTTCGGTTAAGGAGCGTTTCGCCGGCACTTGCCCTTCCTCGACGAGCCTCGGAAACGCTTCCCCCGGATTCTTCATCAACGTGCGCAACTCCTCCACCAATGGCCTGTCTTCCTCGTTCTCGCGCGAGGTTTCGCCGTCCGCTTCGCGCAGCAAACGTGAATAACGCCGCCGCACTGCCTCCGCAATACACGCAAAATCGTCCTGGCCCACGACGGTCTTCATCTTCATGCGGCGATAGTTCGCGCGATCAGGACGGCCATTTCGAAAACTCACGATTGATGCCACGGCGAACGTTCCGCTGATGTTGGAAACATCGAAGCCTTCAATCCGCACCGGTGGCGCGGGCAGACTCAGCGCCTTGGCGAGTTCCACGTTGTCGCGCTCGGGCATCAGCGACACAGGCAAGTTCCACGGTGTGCGCTCGAATCGCGTCGTCTTCTGCGTCGTGCGGCGCAGGGCGGTGATCGCGTCGCGCAGCTCAGCGGCTTTCTCATAATCCTGGTTCATGGCCGCCTTACGCATCTCTGCGTCGAGGTGCGTCTCCATCTCCTCGCACTGTCCCGACAGAAATTCACCCGCAGCGAGCACCTGATCCTTGTATTGCTCGTGCGTCACGTTGCCCACGCATGGCGCGGTGCAGAATTTCAAATTGCCGTAGAGACAATGCTTGTAGTCCGCCTCCGTCGGCGTGAGCGGACGGCAGCCGCGCAAGTTGAACTGGCGGCGCATCAACGTGAGCGTCGAGCGAAGCGCTCCGGCATTGGGGAACGGACCGAAGTAACGCGCGCCATCGTCCTGCTTGTATCGCGTGAGCGTGAAGCGCGGGATGGGATCGTTGAGGTTTAACTTCACCAGCAGGAATCGTTTGTCATCGCGAAAGCTGACATTGTAGCGCGGCTGAAAATCCTTGATCAACTTGCTCTCAAGCAATAGCGCCTCGGGCTCACTGCGCACCACATGCACGTCGAGATCGCAGATCGCATCGACGAGCGCGTTGAACTTCAAATCCCAACCCATGCGGCGCGAGGGATGAAAATATTGCGTGACGCGCTTGCGCAGATCGCGCGCCTTGCCGACGTAGATCACGCGGCCGAAGCGGTCCTTCATCAGGTACACGCCCGGCTTGTGTGGAAGCTGGGAAAGCTTGTCTCGGATTTGGTCCGTCACGGGCATTGGCGGGAAACTTCGCGCAAAGGCGTGGACGCGCAAAGAGTTTTAAGCCTCGCGCGAAATCCGCGAGGGCCAAAGGGGGTACTCGTTCCGCGAAAGGCCTTGCGTCCTTACCGCCGTTTACGTGAGATCATCCGCTCAGGACAGTTTCTCTGCAGGCCCTCGGGATACTGCCGACTGGAGCTACCAAATAAACGGCGCGATTTGTTTTGGAAATTCGTGGACGTCCAAGGGTTTGGCGATGAAGCCGACACAACCCGCCGCTCTCGCCTCAGAACGGCACTCGGGGGTGTCCCTTCCCGTCACTACTACGATCGGAATGTGCCGCGTATCCGCGTGCGCCTTCAACTCGCGCACCAGCGTGAAACCATCGACGATCGGCATCCCGATGTCCACAAGCACGAGGTCCGCTCCGGCGCGCGCCATGTTACAGATGGCTGCCAGCGCATTCTCCGCTTCGCCCACGTCGTGCCCCGCCATTTGCAAAGAAAGCGTAATGATTTCCCGAACGTCGGGATCGTCCTCGACGATGAGAATTCTTTTCTTCGCGATATTTGTAATGGCTGTCATGGCTTGGATGCTTGCAATTTTTGGGATTCCTCATCGTCACCGCGCGCTGTGAACCCCGTCAATGGAAGACTGCGAATGGTTTAAGCCAGGCATGGCCGAACGCATCCCGAATCGTCTGGAGTGCCCCGCCTATTTGATCGCAAGCGCTTCTTCGAGGTGGAGCGACTTCCCATTCACCATCGTCTTGAAGCCGGGCGTGATGCCGTGCTGGAGATTGCGATACGTGGCAAGCGCGAGCAGCGGCCAGGCGTTCCGATACATGTCGTACTTGAGATAGAACACGCGCGGGAAACCAGTGCCGGTGGTTTCAAGTTCAGTCCATGATCCATCAGAGTTCTGAGTGCGCGTCAGATATTCGATGCCGCGCTGCACGCTCGGGAGCGACGGATCGTCGAAAGCCAGCAACCCCATAACCGCCCAAGCTGTTTGCGACGCGGTGCTGGGCCCGCGGCCCTTGAAAACAGGATCGTCGTACGTGTTGCAACGCTCGCCCCACCCGCCGTCGGTGTGCTGAACGCTCTCCAACCAGTCGCGAGCCTTCATGATCCACGGCTGGTTCATGTCGATGTTCATGGCGCGCAGGCCACGCAATACCTGCCAGGTGCCGTAGATGTAGTTCACGCCCCAGCGTCCATACCACGAGCCGTCGGGTTCCTGCTGGTTCTTGACGTACTCCAGCGCCTTCTGCACCTGCGGATGTTTTACGTCCCACCCTTCGTAGCCGAGCAGTTCGAGAATGCGAGCGGTGATGTCGGCGCACTCGGGATCAAGCATGGCATTGTGATCGGCGAAGGGGACTTTCTCCAAAATGCTCTTCGTGCAGTCCTTGTCGAACGCGGCCCAGCCACCGTCCTTGCACTGGAAAGTCATCATCCAGTTCAACCCGCGCGCGAAGCACTCGTCGCGGCGCTTGGGATCGTCGGTGGGAATTTTGCGCAGACCGAGCAGCACCATTGCGGTGTCATCCACGTCAGGATTCCACTCGTTCTTAAACTCGAACACCCAACCGCTCGGCTCGACCTTGGACGGGTTCTTATATTTCCAATCGCCACGACGCCGAATCTCGCGGTCCATGATCCAGGCCGTGGATTTCTTGAGCGCAGGATGATCGGCCGGCAATCCCGACTCGTGCAGGCAAACATTGACGATCGCAGTATCCCACACCGGTGAGAAACATGGCTCGATACGCACGCTCTCTTCCGTCTCGTGCTCCAAACGTTTTAACTCCATTTCGGCACGCACCATCTGCGGATGGTCGGAGGCGTAACCCATGGCTTTCAGCGCAATGAGCGAATTCAGCATGGCCGGGAAAATGGCGGCCAGGCCATCGCTGCCCTCCAGGCGTTCCAGCATCCACTGCTCCGCTTTCTTCAACGCGAGTTTCCGGAAGGGACGCAGCCGGTATTGCTCGACGAACTTCAGCAACTGATCGAGCCAGAGGAAAAAATTACGGAACGTGAACGTGTCGGGATCGGGCGCCAGCGCCAGATCACGCGCGTGATATCCCTGAAGAAAAAGCTCGTCGAGGTTCACGTGGATCTGACGAGTGGGTTTGTAATGATTGATTATCGCCAGCGGCACGAGCATCGAGCGCGACCAATTGCTCATCTCGTGGAAATTCACGTGAAACCATTTGCCGATGAGGATCACTTCGCACGGAATCGTGGGCACGTATTCCCACGGATAGAGCCCGATCAAAGCCAGATAGAGCTTCGAGAAGGTGTTCATGCGCGGAATGCCGCCGAGGTTCTTCGCCATTTCGCGCGCGCGCAACATGCGCGGATGCGTGACCGGAACGCCGGCCAGTTTCAGCGCGAGGTACGCTTTGATCGTGGCGTTCACCTCGGCCGGGCCACCGTAGTAAATGTTCCAGCCGCCGTCCGGCAACTGCATGGAGAAGATGTGATTGACGGCTTTGCGCTGCCACTCGGGATCCACGTCACCCGCCCAGTGGTGATACGCCACGGTGTCGGAAACGAGCGTGGAATCGACCATCAACTCGCCGACCCAATACCCTTCCGGGTGTTGGATCGAGAGCAGGTATTGCTGCGAACGCTCGATCGCCGCCTCAGCCGCCGACGGTTTTTCCGTCCGAGGTTGTGCGAGAAAGGTTCCACCCTGTTTATGTGCTTCAGTAAGCATCACGGACACAAACCGTAATCTGTCCAACCGCGTCGAAACGTGTAAAGCGATTTAATAAGCGACACGCGTCAGCCGCGCCGGATCGGTGGCCACGCCCCATCAGTTCGACGCGCAAAAGGCTGGAACGGCGAACGCCACGCGTGAAAACGAAAGCCCGCCATCGCTGGCGGGCTTTTGCTTGAAAACGTTGCTGCCTTACGCGCGCTCCATGTATTTGCCCGTGCGCGTGTCGATCTTGAGCTTCTCGCCCGTCTTGATGAACAGCGGCGCCTGCACCGTGATGCCCGTTTCCATCGTGATCGCCTTCTGCATATTGTTCGCGGAATCACCGCGCACACCTTCCGGCGCCGCCGTTACCGTGAGCACCACACTCGGCGGAATCTCGACGCTCACGGCCTTTTCATCCACGAACGTGACCGTCACCACGCCATTCTCCACGAGATAATTCTTCGCGTCGCCGACCAATTCCGCTGAGAGCGTGACAGACTCGTAATTCTCCGGGTCAGAGAAAACGAAATCCTGTCCGTCCTTGTAACTGAACTCCATCTTGCGCGTTTGCATCGGCACCACGTCGATTTTCTCCGTCGAGCTGAAACGCACATCGGAGGATTTGCCGGTCTTGATGCTGCGCAACGTCGCCTGCACGAAGGCGCGCAAGTTGCCGGGCGTGCGGTGCTGGCTGTCGAGGCACACGGCAATGTCGCCGTTGTAATTGATCGCCATTCCGCGGCGAAGATCGTTGGCTGTAGGCATAGTCTAAATCGTTTTAACCCGCAGATTTCCGGGCGCGGGAACGTGGAAGGTATCCAAGAAACCCTTGTTGGCAAGCGCGGAGTTGAGGGTCACGGCCACTTCCCCGCTCCGTTTCCTCCTCTGCGCCTCTGCGTCTCTGCGGTGAACCATCCGGAGGGGCGAACCGCAGAGGCGCAGAGAGAAAACGGAAAGAGAGTAAGGAACCAATCAATGCGCCTCCACCAAACCGCCGCCGCCCTGCGGCTTCCAACTCACCACCGCCTCATGAGTTGCACGCCTAGTTTCTCAAGAGGCGGCACAATGTGCATGCAGCGGACATACGTCCTACTTCCTGATGTACCTGATGTAGAGATAACACGCCATCAACAATCCGGTGAAACCGGCAACGAGAGGAACCATGAGCATGCGACGATGCTCCTTCGTCGACAGTGGAAACGGCTGAGTACCAGCGCACTTAGGGCATCTGTTGGCAGAGGGTGCAACTGGATTTCCGCAGTGTTTGCATGGTCGTGTGTTGTCCATAAGGTTAACAGTGCGGCGTAACAGAGTAATGATCCGACCAAATTCGGTACAATCGTTCGATTACCCTGCCTTTTACTGCGGCTCATGCTGCCAGCAAATCACCCCCGCCTCCCGCTGGCTATGAGCAATGCGCTTGCAAGCGCCGGGGCGCGGCGGGGAATTCGGAGCGTGGGGCGGCGGGGTTTCGAGGCTGTGCGGGAAGGTTTCTGCACTGTCCCGGGAAACCGGAAGCAGGTGCTTATTTCCCGGAGGCACGTGCGGATTTCTTTCCCGCACGGTCCCAAATGCGGGAAGCACGTGCTTCCGGGCCGGAGGCACGTGCTTATTCCCGAGAAGCACGCGCTTATTTGCTGGAGGCACGTGCGGATTTCCCGGAAGCAACGTCCCGGACGGCGGAAGCACGTGCGGATTTCTTTCCCGCACCGTCCCGGACGCGGGAAGCACGTGCTTCCCGCTCAGAAGCACGTGCGGATTCGGCGGAAGCACGTGCTTATTTCGTAGAAACACCGGGGTTTTGCGCAAAAACCCGGGTTTTTGCACTTTTTCCCGTGGTGAAGACCGCCGAACCACGCTTTGTCGAGGGTTCGGTGCCTGCCTCCGACTCAAAAACCAAAAACGGGCTTTTGGCACGATATGCGGTAAATTGAGGGTAGAACAGGGCGGATGATCCAGCCATGTCGTTCATTCAGTTCACCGCCCAAACAATTCCCACCCGTAACGCGCGATCATGGCGGTGACCACGCACAGGAAGAGGAGGCGCACGAAGCGGTTTCCCCGAGCCATGGCGAGGCGCGTGCCGACGAGTGAGCCGGCGACGTTGCACACGGCCATGGCCGCGCCGTATTTCCAGAGGATGTTTCCGGCCAGGCCGAACGCGAGGCCGGCGGCGAGGTTCGTGGCGAAGTTGATCACCTTGGCACTCGCAGAAGCGGTAAGAAAATCGAAGCGGAAGAGCCCGATGAAAAGGAAGATGAGGAAGCTCCCGGTGCCGGGGCCGAAGAAGCCGTCGTAGAACCCGAGCACCATGCCCACGAGGATGCCGGCGCGAACTTCGTGGTGGCTGAGGAAGCGCGGCGCGTGAAGGTGCCCGAAATCCTTTCGCGCATAGGTGTAGATCGCCACGAGGATGAGCAGCACGAACACGAGAGGTTTTAATATGTCGCTGCGGATGGCCTGCACGCATTGCACGCCGATGACGGAGAAGACGAACGCGGTGGCAGCCGCGGGCAGAATGGTGCGCCACGGCATGCGCACGCGCGGGGCGTATTGGGCCACGGCGGTGGCGGTGCCGAAGATGGAGGAGAATTTGTTGGTGCCGAAAACGAGCGGCACGGAAGCGCTGAGTTCCTTGGGAAGAAAGACGAGCAGCGCAGGAAGTTGAATCAACCCACCGCCGCCGACCACGGCATCGATGAGTCCAGCGGCAAACGCGCAGCCGCAGAGAAGCAGGAGTTCCATGCGGCTCCCGCTCGCGCGCTACTCCGCCGCGATCTGCGGACGTTCCATGAACGCGTAGCAGAGCAGATGGCAGATGCCCATGTGCGCATCTTCCACGCGGCCGTAGTGCGTGTCGTTGATCACCACGACGTCGTGCGCGATGTCCGCCATACGCCCGCGCTTTGCACCGACGAGGGCGATGGTGTGGAGACCGTTGTTGCGCGACCATTCGAGGGCTTTCACGCAATTGGGCGAGTTGCCGCTCACGCTGAGCGACAGCGCGACATCACCGGCGCGTCCGTAGTTCTGAAGCTGACGCACGAAGACGTCTTCGTAGGCGTAATCATTCCCGATGGCGGTCATCCAACTCACGTTGTCGTTGAGCGAGAGCACGCGGAAGCGGCGGCCAATCTTGTCGGAGGAACCTTTGCCGAGATCAGTGGCGAAGTGAGAACAGTTCGCCGCGCTGCCGCCATTGCCGAAACAAAAGATCTGCCGATCCTCGCGCACGGCCTTGGTCAGGCGATCGACCAACAGCGCGACGGTCTCGACTGGGATGGAATCCAGCGCCGCCTTCTGTGCGCGAACGTACTCAGCGATCCAATTATTCATGGGGCGAGGAATATGAGGGAAACTTTTGGCGGAGCAACTTCAAGTTGCGTGGCGCGCCAGCAACAGCGCACCGACGGGCACCGCATCCTCGCGCAACGCGGCGAGCGCAATCCGCGGCCGCGGCGTGAAGGCGTGCATGACAAACTGATCGAGAGCGCGTTCGACGGCGAAGCGAAGTGGTTCGCCAATCAGCGACAGACCGCCGCCCAGGACGATCGCCTTGGGATGCATCAGGTGCGTCACGTGCGAGAGGGCGAAGGCGAGGTCTGCGGCGACTTCAGCGAGAATGCGGTGCGCGTGGAGATCATTCTGCGCAAGCGCAGCGCCGAGGTGTTTGGCTTCGCCGGAGGTTTC
>DATHEW010000859.1:0-3762 GCA_035318425.1 Candidatus Acidiferrum sp.
CCGATGAAGTTTTTCCATGCGGTCCACATGTGCCTGATGATTCTGTTCGCCTACGGGTTGCTCGGATTGAATCGCCGCTATCTGGATGTGCCGGCCAAAGCGACCGCGGTTCTTGCCCAACTGAAAGCATGGTGGAAGAACGGCCCTGCCCACGAACGGCTTTGGACTTGGGCTTGCATCGGCGTGCTCGCGCTGAGCGTTGTTGCATGGCTTGGCTATGCTGGCTCACGTGAGTCCGTGGCCAAGTACTTGATGTCTGTCGGTTTTGGCGACTCCGAATACGCCAGCCAGATAGCGCGCTTCAGCGCCAGAGAGGTGTTCTATTTCGTTTTCTTCTTCGCCGTCTCGGCGCTCGTGGTGACCTTCATCATCAGTGGCGCATTTGCTGGCCGGAAGGCGAACTGGGCGGCGCTTCTTCTCGGCGTGGTCATGGTCGCCGATCTCGCTCGCGCCGACACTCCGTGGATCCTCTATTACGATTGGAAGTACAAGTATGAATCGAACGCCGTGCTCGACACGTTGCGGGAAAAACCATTCGAGCACCGGGTCGCGTTGCCGCCCTTTCAATTGGGCGGCCAGTTCGGCCTCATGCAGCAGATGTATCAGGTCGAGTGGTCGCAACATCATTTCCCGTACTACAACGTGCAGTCGCTCGACATCGCACAGGAGCCACGCGTCCCTGAAGAGAAACTCGCATACCGCGATGCACTGGCGCGCGACCTGCCGCGTCTGTGGCAACTCACGAACACGCGTTACCTCTTCAGCATGGGCGGAGGATTTGTCGATGCACTCAATCAACAACTCGATCCGGTGCAGAAGCGATTCCGCATTCGCACGGCTTTCGACCTCGTTCCAAAGCCCGGGGTCATGCAAGCGACGCGCCTTGAGGACATCACCGCGTCAGTCTCTCCCACGGGCAGCCTGGCGATCGTCGAATTCACCGGCGCGCTCCCTCGCGTCCAGCTTTACAACAATTGGGAAATAATTCCCGAGGGCACCAACGTGCTCAAGCGCCTCGCCGACGCCAACTGGAACCCTGCGCAGACGGTCCTCATTTCAGATGAACTGGCACCGAAGCCTGCGGCAGTTTCTTCCAACGCTTCTCCCGGCGAAGCAACGATCACGGGGAACCCAACACCCAAGCTCATGCAGGTTCGCACCACATCCGACGCTCCTGCGATGCTTCTGCTCAATGACAAGATCGAACCCGAATGGCACGCGTACATCGACGGCAAGGAGGCGCCGATTTATCGCGCTAATTTTCTCGTACGCGCGGTCCACGTTCCTGCCGGCACGCATGAGGTGACGTTCCAGTTCAAGATGAAGCCCACGAGCTTTTACGTTGTGGCTGGTTGCGAGGCGGCAGGTCTACTCCTGTTGGGCGTTGTGATCTGGAGCGCGAAGCGCCAGCGCGCCGCTGGAACCAGGTCCACGCACTCCCTCCGCTGAGCGCGAAGAACGGGACGCAGCCTTCAAGTGAAAGGCTGTTCGCGCGGACGCCCTGTTCATCCCGAACCGTCGCACCTGTTTCAACCTGTTTTTCAAGCACTTCGACTTGCCAGCGCTTCACTCATCTTGAATGATGACCACTCTGCGCGCGACTACCGGGAAACTAAGTTGGCGATCATTGTGAAACTGTGAATCTTTCTGGGAATGAATTTTTCCAATCGCTGCTCGCGCCTGTGTCGTAAATGGAGTTTGGGCGATTGAAGGAGAATGGACCGCAAGAAAATCAGTGAATGGCTGGAGATCGCGATCGCCGCGTTGTTCATCGCCATTCTGGTGATTGGCCCACTGGTGCTCGGCGCCGTTCGCCCCAGAGAATACGTCATCCTGCAATGGCTCACGGTTGGCATTGCGGTGCTTTGGATTGTGCGTCTCTGGCTGAGTTCCCGTCTGCGTCTTCTCTCCCCGCCCACGTGCTGGACCGTGCTGGCCGTCGTTGCTTATGCCGTGTGGCGATATCGCACGTCAGATGTGGAATACGCCGCCCGACAAGAATTGGTGCAAGTGATCGTCCTGGGCGTTTTGTTCGTGGCGTTTGTGAACAACCTCTATTCGCAAGACCGGATCCTCTGGGTAAGCGGTGCGCTGATCCTGCTGGCGACTCTCGTGTCCATGTACGGCGTGTATCAGTGGCTGACCAAGTCCGATCACGTGTGGCATTTCATGAGAAGCGCCTACGAGGGGCGCGGATCTGGCACTTACATTTCTCCGAATCATCTGGCGGGTTTTCTTGAGATGATTCTGCCACTGGCGATCGGCTTGCTGATCGTTTCGCGCCTCGGAGCATTGAAACGCGTGCTGCTGGGCTACGCCGCGCTGGTAATAATGATCGGAATTGCATCGACGGGCTCGCGTGGTGGTTGGATTGCAACGGCTGTCGGCACGCTTTTGCTCGGGACGTTGTTGCTCCGCACGCGCCGACAATTATGGAGTGCGCTCGCTGTTCTCATCGTCGTGGGCGGCATCGGTATGTCGCTCTACGGCCGGGTCATTCAACCGCGCATGCAGTCGTCTTCGAACGAAACTGTCCCAGACGACATTCGATTCCGAATCTGGAAATCTTCGCGAGCGATGTGGAACGACCATCGCCTGTTCGGGGTCGGTCTCAATCACTTCGACATCCGGTATCGCGCCTACCGTGTCGAACATTGGGAAATGTTTATGCGCCCGGGCTACGCCCACAATGACTACCTGAATACCTTGGTCGATTGGGGAACCGTGGGCCTGGCTCTCATTCTCGCACCGCTCGCGGTCGCCGGTTGGGGCGTGGCGCGGTCATGGAGTTTTCTTCAGCGCACCGGAGGAGAACCCCGCCAGAAAGGAGGCAATCGTCTTGGCTTCGTTCTCGGCTCTGCCGCCGGCCTCCTCGCGATCCTCGCGCATTCGTTTTTCGACTTCAACTTGCACATCCCGGCGAATGCGATCATCGCGACCACATTGCTCGCTATTTTGACAACGCACTGGCGATTCGCCACCGATCGCTATTGGCTTCCCGCACCGTGGTTCGTGAAAGGCGCCGTGACTTTGCTCCTCGCGGGCGGAGCTTTTTATCTCTCCAGCGATGCAATGGCGAAAACCAGGGAAGCTGCTGCGTTGCGCGTGGCAGAGCGTGCTGTGCCTGGAACGCTTGACGAGATCGCGGCGCTCAAGCACGCCTTCGCAGCCGAGCCGCGCAATTTTGAAACGGCGTACATGATCGGCGAACGGTTGCGCGCTATTTCGTTCATGGGCCGTGACGATTCCGATGCCACTGCTCGCGAAGCCCTGGAGTGGTATCAACGCGCCTTGGCGTTGAACAAATGGGATTCACGCAGTTACATCGGATGCGGCATGTGCCTGGATTGGACGAGCCGGCATGCGGATGCAGACCCTTACTTTCAAAAAGCCGTTCAACTCGACCCAAACCACTTTCAGCCGCGCGCGATGATGGGCTGGCACCGGTTTCAGCAGGAACGGTATGAGGAGAGTATCCAGTGGTTCGACCGTTCGTTGAAACTCAACAACTCCGGGAGAAACTCCATAGCCTACACTTACCGTCCTCTTGCCCTTAAAGAGGTCGCAGCCAGGGCGACACCAAAAACGAAATAACCGGGGGTCACCGGCGATTCGCGGCGACCACATTTGTCGCGGCAGAACCCGGCCTCACCCAGAAAGTAAATCCCGGTATCCGTGCCTGCCTAAAGTAGTGTTGTTCGAGCAGAAAACTGCCAAGGCTGCCGGTCGGATCGTAAATGTCGGGTTTGCTTTGGATCACGA
>DATHEW010000860.1:0-4463 GCA_035318425.1 Candidatus Acidiferrum sp.
ATCCCGCCGGTGTGCATGCGGAAACATGTTTCAACACGATCAAGACGAAAGAGATCACCACCATCGAGGCCGAGCCGCTCACCGGTCGCACTCACCAGATTCGCGTTCACGCCGCCGATCATGGATTCCCAATCCTCGGCGATGAACTTTACGGCGGTACGAGCGCCAATCGGATTTTCCTGCACGCGCGCGAACTCTCTTTTGCTCATCCGGCCACGGATGAAGTGCTCTGCTTCGATTGTTCGCCGGATTGGGACGCGCGCCGGACGTTCATCGACCCGGAGATGACAGGTGCGTTTCGGCTCATCCACGGTGCGAGCGATGGTTGGCCGGGTTTGTATGTCGAAAAGCTCGGCGATTACTTGTTGGTCGAAACCGAATCCCAGCTCGATCCCGCTCAGCGACAGCAGGTGGAGGAACTGGCTCGACGCCACAACGCACGTGGTGTTTACCACAAGCTGCTCGATCGCAAGGTTCGCATTGCGAGCGCAGCGCAGGCGTCGCCTCGCCCGCTCTTCGGAGACATCGCGCCTGAGCAATTCACGATTCGCGAGAATGGGCTGAACTTCGAATTGAGTTTCGACGAAGGCTATTCCGTCGGTCTTTTCCTCGATCAGCGAGACAATCGGCGCAGGTTTCTGCTGAACCATGTCGCAGCGGAGTTTTCGTTGTTCCCCCAAGGCATTGCGTCGGCCCGGGTGCTGAACGTCTTCGCTTACACGTGCGGCTTCTCCGTTGCTGCAGCGAAAGGAGGCGCGCACACCACCAGCCTCGATCTCTCGAAGAAGTATTTGGAATGGGGACGCCGCAACTTCGCACTCAATGGAATCGATCCCGCGCAGCACGACTTCATCTTCGGCGATGCGTTTGACTGGATGCGCCGGCTGGGGAAAAAAGGCCGCAGCTTCGACTGCATCGTTCTCGATCCACCGACGTTCTCGAAATCGAAGGAGAGCGGGACCTGGCGTGCGGAAGACGATTACGGAAAGCTTGTTGTGGCAGCGTTGCCGTTACTCAACGGCAGCGGAGTGATCTTTTGTTCATCAAACGCAGCGCGCGTTGATCCGGCAGAGTTTTGTGAAACCATTCGCGTTGCTGTGAACGACGGGGGCCGCAAGATCGTGCAGCGACACTACGTGCCGCAGCCGCCGGATTTTCCGATCGCGCGCGACGAGCCGGCGTACCTGAAAACGATTTGGACGCGAATTCAGTAGCTGCTACTGCCCACGCTTTTCCCGCGCTGAATCAGCTCGATCTCGTAGCCTTCCGGCGCGTCGATGAACGCGAAGCCTCCTGTGCCGTCTTCCTTGTAGGTGGGACCGTCCGAGTATTTCAGGCCGTGCGCGGCGAGATGTTTTCCGAACTCCTCGAGGCTCGTGACTTCGAACGCGAGATGTGTGAGGTCGGGCTGCACTTGCACGGGACCGCTGTTCGGAAATGAGCACAGCTCAATCAACTCTTCACTGCCCGGTGCCTTCATGAACACCAGTTCGGAGCCGCGCGGTGACTTATGCCTTCGCACTTCTTCAAGCCCGAGAATCTCTTTGTAAAAGTTCACCGTGCGATCGAGATCGTTCAGTCGATAACGCGTGTGCAGGAGTTTGCCAACTTTCATGGGCGAACGATTGCCGCAGGTGCCTCGCGGGCGCAAGTGATCAACGGCGCGCGAAGAACTCTTTGATGCCGTCAACGAGTCGCCGGTTTTCCGCGGGCAGGTTGGTGCCGACGCGGATGAATTTGTCGCCCAGGCCGAGCTTGCGGCTGCAATCCCGCACGTAAAGGCCGTGGGCGGACAGCAAATGGTCCCGCAACTGTACGGAGGTCACATTGGGATCTCGAATCTTGAAAAGAATGAAATTCGAGAAGGTATCGAAAACTTTGAGCTGCGGAATCTCCGCGAGTCTTCGCGCGAGCGATTGTGTTTCGTCGATGCACTGCACGCGTGCCTTCTCGTAGGAGTCGCGATGCTGGATGCACAGGCGAAGGAAACGTTCCGCCAGCGGATTGATGTTCCAGATGGGGATGAATCGGCGGATTTCATCGAGCAAGGATTTGTTCGCAGTCGCCACCAGTCCAAGCCGGAGCCCGCAAACGCCAAAATCTTTTCCCAGGCTCCGCACCACGATGAGGTTGGGGAACTCAGCCAGATGTTCGCGCAAACTCGGAATGCCATCCCGCGACAATGAGGTGAATTCGATGAACGATTCATCGATCACCACTGCTTGCAGACCCGTCGTACGCCGCAGGATGCTGAGCAATGTCTCCATCGGGATCTTGCGGCCGGTAGGACTGTTCGGATTTGGAAAGACGATGGCATCGATCTGGTGTCTTTCGATTTCAGCGAGGAGACGATCGACGTTGGGTTCGAAGTTCTCTTCCTCCGTGAGCACGAAGAGATGCAGCTCTTTGTTGAAGTCGCGAATGACGTTCTCGTACTCCATGTAGGAAGGCGCGGGCATCAGCCACCGCGTGCCGAGCCGCGCTGCGACGAGATGGATCAGTTCGGATGCGCCATTGCCCACGAGGATCTGGCGCGGATCAAATCCTGTGAGTTGCCCCACCAAGTCGCATTGCTCAGGCAGCATCGAAGGATAGTTGCGAACGATCTCGTCGAAGTTCTCCGAGAGTTGCGCCATGATCTGCGGCGTCGGAAAGAACTTGTTCGATAGGTAGCAGAAATCGACGACGCGCCCGCCGGGAGCGGACGCGGCTACCTGAAACACTGAGGGGCTATGCTGGCGCTCCTCGGAACCAAAAATCGGCAAACTCATGGACTTAGTTCGAAGCAGTTGTGACAAGCTGAGTGGCTGGCGTTTCCGCACCGGGTGAAAATGCGCGCTTGAACGTGGGACTCTTTCCGTCCGGGCTGGTTTCAAAAGTCTCCGTGACTTCGACTCGCAACGCGATTCCGTCGCCCAAACGCTTTGAAACTTCGCGGCGCAAGGACGAGAGCAACTCGTCAGGTTTGGAAACTTCGGATCGCAATGTGACTTTCATGAGCACGTCGCGGAGGCTCGCTTGGACAAACTGAAAGCGCAAAACATCTGTGTAAGACTGAAGCAGCGAGTAAAAGTTCAAAGAAGGCAGACGCGCCCCATCAGGAGTCAGAATGCAGTCGTCCTTCCGGCCGATCACGGCCCGCACCAGTGGATAGAGTTCGCCCGATGGCGGCTCGTCGGTCGCCAGTTTCACGATGTCTCCGGTATCGTAGCGGATGAAGGGCATTACGGGGTTGTGAAGGCTCGTCGCGATGAGACGACGTTCATCCACGGGCAATTCCGATGACGCGGCGAATTCCGGGAAGCCATACTCCCAGTTTACTTCCATCCCCGTGTGATCGGCGCGCTCGGTAATCACGACGGCGGGTTCGGTCATGCCATACCAATCGAATAGTTTGTTCCCGAAGGTGCGTTCGATGGTGCTCCGTTCGGATGGCAGCAACGTTTCAGACGCCGTGAAAAGGCCCCGCACAAAATCGAACCGCGCCCGTTGCGCGAACGCATACTCCGCCAGCACCGTGAGCGATGAGGCGTAGCCGCGAATGTATTGCGGCCGGAAGCGGAGCAGCGCATCAAGATAGCCCGCAGCGTTCGACGGCTTCAGATGATACGCCGACATGTAAAGCGTGTTTTGCCACCAGTTGAATTTCCAGAGTGGCTCATCCTCGGAGCAAGGCACGTAGCTGCGCACCGCCGCGTAACGATCGCGAAACCGATACCCGGCCTGACCCCAGAAGCGGAACATGCACGCGTAATCCAGCGCCACGTACCACTCGTTCAAGCGCATGAGCATAGGCTGCCCGGAAGTGCCGCTCGTGTTCGCCTCGACGCTTCTCGCCAGGAATCGCCGATCGATCATCTGCTCGTAATTCCCGCGCACGTCCTCCTTCGTCAGCAATGGCACGCGCTGCAAGTCTGAAGCGGATTGGAAATGCCGGCGCGGATCGAAGCCCGCCGCGCGAAAGCGCTCCTGATAAAAAGGCGATCCTTCCGCCGCGCGAATCAACGTCCGTTGGAGCCGGTCGAAGACAAATGCGCGCTGTCGTTCAACGGACCATTCAGCCATTCGCTTCAGCAAGGTTCGGTTCAGCCAATAGCCATGCATCCGCGCAATGGGGCGAATCTGCTTCTTATTCATGCGCGTAAATCTCTTCGAGCATGGGCGGCGCTGACTCAAGAAAGTTGTTCCGATAGAAGCGGTAAAGCTGCTTCGCCGCGGGCACGAGCGGCTTCGGGATGCGCATGTACGGACGGATTTTGTAATACATCGGCGCGTAACGGCGCTCATCGGAGCCCGCGGCTTTGCGAATGCCGCGAATGCGGAATGGCACTTCGCGCTTGAGCATCGCGCGCACGCTTTCCTCCGCTGTGCCGCGGCGTGGCAGTTCGCAAACGCACTGCCCGATGTCGCTCTCGTAATGCGCATCGCTTCCGCCGAAAACACCCCACGGCAAATCGAGCAAC
>DATHEW010000861.1:0-4103 GCA_035318425.1 Candidatus Acidiferrum sp.
GCCACCGACAACCACGTAGCCGGTCCAGGAGAGAAACGAACTGCCAAGTTCCCGTCGCACGAGTGCCAGGTAAGCCTGCATCAAGCTTCCTCCTCGCGGTCCGCTCGTGTCACTCGCACGAAGATGTCTTCCAGCGTATGACGGCTGTGCGTGAGTTCACGCAGCTTCCAGCCGCGCGCGCACACGACAGAGAAAACATGGGGACGCAAATCCACGCCGGGCCTGGGGGTCAACGCGCAGCGGAAATAATCTCCATCGCTCGGCGCCACATCGAAATGGTCGATCTCCGGCACCTGTTCCCAACAGGCGCGCAATTCGTCAGCGTTCGCAGCAATCTCCGCGATCACCTGGCCGCCATCGCTCATCACCATCTGCAGGTTCTTCGGCGAATCATCGGCCAGAATTTTCCCGCCGTGAATGATCAGCACGCGGTTACACGTCATTTCGACTTCGGGAAGAATGTGCGTGGAGATCAGCAGCGTGTGATTGCCGCCGAGATCTTTGATGAGCTGACGCACCGCGCGAATCTGGTTCGGGTCCAGGCCGATGGTCGGTTCATCGAGAATGATCAGCTCGGGATCGTGGACGAGCGCGTCGGCCAGACCGACTCGTTGCTGATAACCTTTCGAGAGCTGGTTTATGACGCGCTTGCTCACGTCGGTGAGCGCGCACTGCTGCATCACAATGTCCGTGCGCTCGCGGGATTGAGGGCGGCTCAAACCTTTCAGGCGCGCGCGAAACTTCAGGTAATCACGCACGCGCATGTCTTTGTGCAGCGGATTGTTTTCTGGCATGTAGCCGATGCGGCGGCGCACTTCGTCGGCTTCCTTAAACACATCAAACCCCGCCACGCGCGCCGTGCCGCTCGTCGCGGGCATGAAGCAGGAAAGGATGCGCATGATGGTGGTTTTGCCGGCGCCATTCGGGCCGAGCAGCCCGACCAATTCGCCGCGCTTCACAGAAAACGTCAGCCCCGTCACAGCAGTGTGACCGGCATAGCGTTTCGTCAGATTAACAACTTCGATCATCGAACCGGCATGAAGATGCGCCGGAGCTTAGGGCAGCGTACACGCGGCGAGCCAACAAAAACTCAGCGGATCGCGACCTCGACCTTGGCCTGATGCAGTTGGACGAAACGACCCGAGCGTCGCGGAACGATGATCTCGAATTGCACCTTGTCTCCGCGCTTCTTTCCGTTCAGCACGCGGGCGAGCGGAACATAAACCGGCGCCTCCTGTCCCTCGAAGTAAGTCGTCTGTCCATCTGCCGCGGTGATGATCATGCCGCGCTGGAAACCCGCTTTCGCCGCTGGACTGTCGCGCTCCACGCCAGTAACGACCGCGCCGCGCGTGTCGGCGATGCCAAGGGCACGGGATTCGTCCGCCGTCATCTCATCGACGCTCAAACCTGTTTTTGCCTGCACGAGTTCGCCGTTGAAAAATACTTTCTCCGGCACGAGTTGCACGTTCACGGTGCGGCGCGCTTTGCCGCGTTGAACCAGCAGCCGGCTCGAGTGGCCGTTCGTGCCGTCTTCCACAAGTTGCCGGATGAAATCGATGAAGCCCTTTGGCGGCGCACCATTCAGTTGAAGAATCTGGTCGTCCTTCTGCAGATCGGCCTTGGCGGCGGGGCTGTCTGGCTGGATCGACACGATCGTGAGCGGCGATGCGCCGGGCTTCACGCGAGCACCGAACCAGTACGAGCGCAGAATCTCCGGTGAATAAATCTCCGCGAGCGCCGCCGACACGCGGCGAACCGGCACGGCAAACCCGATCCCTTGGCCTTCGCGGAACACGGCGACATTCACGCCGATGAGTTCGCCGCGGAGATTCACAAGCGGACCGCCGCTGTTGCCGGGATTGATCGCGGCGTCGGATTGAAGCCAGTCTTCGATTTCCAGCGGCTCGTTCTCGAGCGGCGGGCGGCGGCTCTTCGAGCTCAAAATGCCTTTGCTCACGGAACCGCCGAGGCCGAAAGGATTGCCCAGCGCGATGACGGTTTCGCCAAGAAGCAAATCGTCGTCGGCAGCGAACTTGATGACGCGGAACTTTTCGCTCTTCGGATTCTTCAGCTTCAACAGTGCGACATCGCTGAATGATGTGCCGACGATGCGATCGGCTTCGAACTCGCGTCCATCCGCCAGCCGGATAAAGACGCGAGTCGCGCGGTTGATGACGTGGAAATTGGTCAGCACCCAGCCGTCCTCATCGATGATCATGCCGGAGCCGAGGCTGTAGGTGGTCTCGGTCGTGTTGCGCCGACGATAGTAAGGCCCCCAGAAATCCTGCATCAGCCGCTCAAAAGGATCGGAACGCTCCACGACCGTTTCAGTCCGAATGTTCACCACGGACGGCATGACTCGTTCGATTGCCTCCACCGTCGCGTCGCGGCGGACATCACTCATCGGAGGAGCAGTAGCGGGCGTCGCCGCGACAGCCGAATGCGCGGCGGTCAGCAGCGCCAGAACCAAAGCCCAAAAGGTCTTCATGCAGTGTGAAACAGGACAGCCAAAGGATTGGTTCGGTTCAATCTTCCCGCTTTCGCTTTCTGCACAACCTCGCCGACGACACGATCCCTATGCTGATTTGTAAAATAATGTTCCCTCGCTAAAATTCTCTGGGCGGAACAACGTATTCCAAGCCACATTCTCGCCCGAACCCAGTTTTACTCATGAGGACGTTTTCCTTTTCGCACAACTCTTGGCGCGCAACGGCCGTCGTTTGCGCACTGTCACTCCTGTTGGTTCGATCCAGCGATGCCGCCCTCGTTGGGCCGGGGGGATACACGAACGATTTCGCCGCGCAACCAGTGTCTGGCGATTGGGGAACCTTCAGCCGTGCCGGCGGCTCCGGCGACCAGTACGCATTGGATACTGACGTGAACAGTTCCGTCACGGTGGCAACCGCGGGCACGCCGGTGCAATTCAGTTCCTTGAGTCAGCCCGATGAACATCCGCTCGCCACATGGAGCTCACCTGCGCGCTTCCTCCAGACTCGCCCCACCCAGAACGGGTACACGGGCCTCATGGGAAAGTTCATCAACAACTCCGGCACGAATGCCACCACGGTAAATGTCTCGTACGTTTACACGATTCTCGGTGGTGGCGGGACTGAGGAGGGCGGCCGCGGTACGCACGTCTATTTCAGTCGAACGGGGCAAACCGGAAGTTGGACGAACCTGCCGACGCTGACCACAACCGCAATTGGAACCGGCGCCGTGCCAAAGAGCACCAATGTGTCGGTAAATTGGCCGGATGGCGGGACGTTCTATGTCCTGTGGGCAGATGACAATTCGGTGAATGGCACGGACGCAGGGCATCAGATTGACAACTTTTCCCTTCGCATCACCTCGGGCACCGCGGCCGCATTGTCGCCGATCGTTGTGTTTACGGATCCCACGAATAACGCGACGTTCCTGGCACCAGCCAGCATCACGCTAAATGCCACAGCCACCGATCCTGACGGCTCAGTCACCAACGTGGAATTCTTTGTGGACGGAGTGTCGGTGGGTCAGGACACAGCTTTTCCTTACAGCGCGGTGTGGAACACTCCCTCGCTCGGCAGTCACGTCTTGTATGCAATCGCTCGCGATAACCAGGGGAGAACAAGCCAATCCTCGAACATCAACGTCACCGTATTTGATTCCACAGGCAGGCCGCTCGTCCAGATTACCACTCCGCCGAACGGCGCCATCATGGAAGGCCCGACCAACCTGACGCTCGCCGCGAGCGCCCTGGCCATCAATGGCGTAACCAACGTGGAGTTCTATGCGGGCAATACGTTGATCGGCTCCGCAACCGGCGCGCCGCCGAACACGGCGCAGGCCGATTACCAATTTCAAAACAACCTGGCTACTTCGGTGGGAACCGCGCCGGCGCTGGTGAACGTGGGTCCAAACCAATTCACTACCGAGATCGTGGATGGACAAAGCCGCACTGTCCTGCGCTTCGCGCCGAACAATGGCCTGACCTTGAGCCCTGCCACGACTGTGATTTCTTCAACCGTTTACACCATCGCGATGCTGTTTTCGTTCGACGACGTGTCCAGTTGGTCCCGCATCCTGGATTTCAAGAATGGCGCGACAGACTTCGGTCTCTATATCGT
>DATHEW010000862.1:0-14377 GCA_035318425.1 Candidatus Acidiferrum sp.
GGCGCATTGGAAACTTCTCTCATGCTGCGCCTGGTCTTCGACACAGCCGCGCTCCGAATTTTTGCGAGAGGCTTTTAGAAACGTCGGTAGCGCCGATGGCAGCATCATGGCCACCATCATGGCCAACCACATGGACTGGAAGCTCAGGGCCGACGCGAACCAGGTCTGGCCGGGCATGCGCATCCACATCATGGACATCGTCCAGCCGCCGGGCATTTCCATTTTGCAGCAGGAACGACAGAAATAAGCGGTCGCTGCCACGCCGGCGACGAATGCAAGGACACAAATCGCGATAAATTCAGCCGGCAGCGTGACTGCATCACAGCCGGTGGGATTTCTAGTTTGCGGTTGGTCCGCCATATATTTGCCAAGTCGTGGGATCCTTTGCCGGAGCGCGGGTCTGTGACCGCAGCAACGTTCGTTAATCAAACGCGATCTTCAATTAACAGTCTGTTGTCGCGCGAGCATTGCTGCGGCTCGCAGGGCCGCGCTCCGAACTTTAAGCAAAGCAGCTCACCACCATCTCCTGGGCGTTCAAGCGCAGCAGTCTTTTGACGCTCCTTTGTTTTGGGACTCGCGGGCGTACTCGTCGTGGCGGCGGAACCAGAGCCCCGGCTCATTCTCGTTACGCCCTCGCGGCGCCCGGTCGAGCCACTGATACGCGCCCCATAGCCCGTCCAACCCGCGCGCGTAGGCCGAGTAGGTGTGATAAACGATGCCGTCATCGAGCGCGAACGCACTCATGCCGGGAGCCTCCCGTATGTACGTCGCCCAGTCCGTGCCGACACTCGCCGCGATCTTCGTTCCTACTTCAGGCGCCGCCTCGCTTGCCTCGATCTCGTTCGAACGTGAGACGACTCCGCTCTTGCGGTAGTTGTAATCGATGTTTCCGGAGCGCTGTTGCTCTTCCGTGAACGAGACATTGAAATCAAAATTGAAGTCGCTGCTGGCCGAAGAAGCCCATGGGAAATTCCAGCCCATCCGCCGCTTGTACGCCTGCAACTTTGCGAGCGGCGCGCGCGAGGCTGCCCAAAACATGACGTCATGATTGGCCAAGTGGACCGCGCAGCCATTGAATCCGTCCGCGATGGCCGAGCAGTTCGGGCACCCTGCCGTGTAGTCGGGCCCGAACATAAAATGATAAACGAGGAGCTGCGAGCGTCCTCTGAAAAAATCAGCAAGAGACGCCTTTCCTTCGTCAGTCTCGAAGCGGTACTCCTTTTCGATTCGAACCCACGGCAACTCCTGCCGCCGACGCGCCAGCTCGTCGCCGCGCCGCGTCAGTTCCTTTTCGGCCTTGAGCAGCTCCAGCCGGGCCGCAAGCCATTCTTCACGTGTTCCGGTCTTGTGATTGGATATTTTAAGCATAATTCCCGTCCCTCCTTTATTCTTTGGTCTTTGTCTCACCACGGAATGAGTTCGCAATCCGCGCAGTCCAGTTACACACCAGCGAAAACCAGACGAGTGAACAACACACCGTCAACTAGGGACGTTCCCCACTTCGCATCAAACGAGTCGGTCGGCTTGGCGGCCACGGTCTCCTCCAGCGACCTGCCTTGCTTTTTCAGCGCGGCGACGCGGTCGCGCACCGTGACCAGCATATCGCGGAATTCGCCCAATTGAGATTTGTCACCGACGGAGCCGTGGCCAGGAATGATGAGAGTCTTGTCCGTGACCTTTGCGAGATTCGCCTCGATTGCGCGGATCGTGCCGTTGATGCTACCGCCCGTGTCGTAGTCGATGAACGGATACCGGCCGTTCCACCAAAGATCGCCGAGATGAATGACATCCGCATCGGTGAATTCGACCGAAGCATCCCCGTCGGTGTGCGCTGGCTGATAGGTGTCCACGCGGATCGGAGTGCCGTTCAAGTGAAGCACTGCGCCTGCGGTGCGCAGCGTGAAGGCCGGAAGCGCCTTCGCCGGCGACGCGGCGAAAGTGAAGTCCCAGAGTGCCACGCGCGTGGCTTCCGACATCCGCTTGCGGACATTCTCGTGCGCAATAATGGTCGCACCGCCATCGCGCAGCCATTCGTTGCCGTCCGTGTGGTCGAAGTGCCAATGCGTGTTCACGATGTAACGGACAGGGTCAGCGCTGATTCCCGCGAGCGCCTCGGTGATTTGCCGCCGCGAACCGGCCAGTCCGGCATCCACGAGCACCTTGCCGTCCTTGCCGTGCAGGACGGCGATGTTGCCGCCCAAGTCGTCGCTCAACAGGGTGATGTTTCCGCGCAATTTCTCGACGGTGAACTTCGAGGTCGCTGCTGCCGTTCGCGCTTTTTGGACGATGCCTGCAAGCGGCGCGCCCGAAGGGCCCGGCTGCTGCGCAAACAGGCGACGCGAGAATGGCCCCAGCAGGGCAGCCGTGGCGGCAACTCCAGTCGAGGCGAGAAAAGCGCGGCGTGAACAAGCGTCTTTCATAAAATCATTTTGGCATTTCGTTTCCTGGTTGTGGCGCAGCGACGCGAGGTCACGGTGAAGTTGGTCGTTAGCCTGGAAAGACGCGCCAGATTCATTCATTCATCCGGATAGGGTTCTTCCGGCCCTTTGGGAAAACGATCCGCCACGAGATTCAATCTGACGTTGTGTTCCAGAAGCGCTTTGAGGCCGGCGAGCGTCCAGGTAAAGCCTTGAGTCGATTCGGCCACGTATTTGACAAGATCGTCTGCGTCTCCCGTCCAGCCCGACTCCGTGATGCTGACGAATGTTGTGTTATCCTTTTGGGGCGCGAACTTCCATTCCACCGTAGTGCGGCCACTGTATCCATCCCACTCGACGAGAATCCGTTTGTTCGATTTAATCGCTTTCACGGCCACTTGGGTCGAGGCGCCGTACATTTCCCATTCCCATTTGACCTGCTTGCCGACTTCCAGTTGGCCGCTGCTTTTCGTGAACCAGAACTTGGTCGTGATATCAGGCTCAATGAAGCCCGCGAACACATCAGCGACGGGCCGACGGATGAGCATTCCGGTCTTTGCCACCGGCGATTGCTTGAGTTGGAGATTGTTCGCTGTGCCGCGGTCCATTTCCGCCGTTTTCATTTGCTTGCTCCTGGTTTTGGTTAAATGCGCGCGAGGCCATTCCTTGGTCATCACTGATCCTTGTGGTCGTGCCTCGCGGATCGCGCGCCTCGCTTCCGATCAACTCATCCGTGTGGCGCGAAACTCGACTTGGAGTCGCCAAGTCCCATCAGGTTCAAGTCGTTCGCCGCGCCAGCGACAGGAATTTTCCGCGATGTCGCTGTAGGTCCAGCGAATCGCTGTCCCGTCAGGAAACTTTCCCTCCTGCACGATGTTTTTGCCACGGCGCCGCCCGATTAGTTCAGCGCGAATGCCGTCGTGAGGGTTGAACCAGTTTACCCGCCAGGCCTGGATGGACGGGTCGTAAATCCGAATGGTCGTGCCGTACCAGTTGGCGAATTCAGGAGACGCCGGCCCGCGATCCGACCGGCGCGGATTGATAAACACGTCCTGCACGGCACGGCCCTCCAGCACCCAGGCGAAATGCGCTTCGCCGGTGCTGTGGGTGACATTGCCTTCTTCATCGTAACCGACGAGGTCCAGTTCCCAGCTTCCAATCAGCCAGCCGTAGGCGTCCGCTGATTCCGGGATTTCGTGCGAGCGACCCGCAGCCGCCAACGTCGCGTGCATTGGATCGGTTTCAACAAATGTTGTGTTCATGATGGTTCCGGGTGCTAGTTCGTGTTTCGCGCTGGCTCGAATAATTCAATCGGGTTGCCATCGGGGTCTTCTATCTGAATTTGTTTTCCGGCTGGGCCAATTTCCATCTCATTACGAAAATGAAGCCGATCCTTTTTCAGGGCTTCAATACACGCAGCGAGGTCGGCCACATGCAAAACGACCCTGTTCCACCCACCCGATTCCTGCCGCTGACCGTCGAGCATGGGACGCGAACCCGATGCGCCCGGGCCGCTGAGAAAAATCTTCAGCGCGCCAAGCGACACCGTGGCAAACTCCGGAAGGTGCTGGTATTCCAGCTTAAAACCCAGTTCCTGGGTATAGAATTCCACGGAGCGAGCAACATCTTCGACTTGATATCGAACCCCATGAAAGTCCAGGTGGAGATCGTGGCCCACACGCGGAATTGATGCTGTAATTGTTCCTGTCGGCGATTCTGTTGCTTTCATCATATCTCGTTCCTCCTTGCGACCGGTTCCCGTCAACGTCGCGTCCATCGGAATTCAGTTTCGAGCGGCGTTGTTTCGATCTCACCAGATTTAGAATCGCACGCTCGTCGCAATGGCCACGGTCTCTCTTCGTTTCGTAAACCCGATGCTGTAGATGTTGATACCGCGTCGTTGCAACCGACTGACAGGTACCACTAGGCCCGGTGCGCCCATTCGGCTAGTGGGTGAAAGTAGGACCTTCGCATGGGGTCGAGACCCTAGATCGGCGTGCAGTTACGAGAACTTTTTTCCTTCACCAGAAGTTGCTTGCGGGCCAGCCATTCCTTTTGCGACACGACTTTGCGATTTTCGATTCCGCGGACGGTTTTGATTTGGGCATGATGTTCTCCTTTCTCTCATTGAGGATACTTTTCAAACTGCAGCACCGCGGGATTCAATTGATCCCACGGGTGCGCGTCTGAGGTCCACACATCCATCTGCAGGCTGAACCAGCTCGGATCATCCAGGCTCGCAGTTCTGATCGCAACAAACTGAGGGATCGCGTCGGGCTTGACCGCAATTGGTGAGCCGCAGTCAGAGCAAAAACCCCGGCGGGTCTGGCCACCCGCCTCACTGGGCGAGGCATGGAAGCGCGGTGAGCCTTGCATGAGCTTGAAAGCTTCCGTCGGCACGATGACGAACGACGAAAACGGACCTCCGCTGGCACGCTGGCAATCGCGACAGTGACAGCGCAACATCAGAACCGGTTCTGCCGTAGATTCGTAGCGAATCGCGCCGCACGCGCATCCGCCTGAAAACGGTGTCGTTACCTTGGTCATACCATTATTTTTTGATGGTGAGTCCTTTGCCAGTTTCCAAAAACGATTTCATGCTGGAAAGAACGCGCGGCCAACCCCAGGAGACTCCTTTGAGCATCTTCGAACCCGCCTTCAACTTGTCGTGCGTGACCTTGAGGCACACCATGTCTTCACTCGACGCGATCTCAAATGTGACGCGTGATTTGTCCGCGAGATCATCCGGATCAGCCCAACTCAGCACGAGGCGTTTGGGTGGCGTGCTTTCCAAAACTTTGCCGGTGATCCAGACCTCACGCACTTTGTCCCCGCCAACGTGCTCCCATTTCGAACCTTTCTTCCAGTCGGATACATTTTCAACGCCGGCCCAATATTGGCGGGTGAATTCGGGTTTAGTGATCGCTGTCCACAGTTTTTTCGGCGTTGTGCGAATGAATGTTTCGTAAACTAACTTTGGTTTTTGCATATCGTTATCCTTTCTTGTTTTTGTTTTCTTCGAGACTCTTTTTCAGATCACCCAACGCTTGAAGGCGATGGCGTTCGTATTTGCCAATCCAGCGCTCGGAGATCTCGTGCAACGGCACTGGATTGAGGTAATGCAGCTTCTCGCGCCCGCGCCAGACGACCACGACAAGCTTCGCCGCCTCCAGCAACAGGAGATGCTTGGTCACCGCCTGCCGGGTCATGTCGAGGTGTTCGCAAAGCTCGCCCAAAGTCTGCCCGTTGCTCTTGAACAACTCGTCGAGCAGTTTTCGGCGACTCGGATCGGCCAGCACTTTGAATACTGCATCCACATGCGAACAATAGGCAACCGAAAGGTTGCATGTCAAGAATCAGTTTCGCTCCGACGGTGAAGGCGATGTCTGGAACTGCGCGTTGACTTACAAATGGCAAGCATCATGATGCCTGCGTGAGAACCACGTTGACGCTCGATCCAGACATTGCCGCCAAAGCGAAAAAAGGCGCGGCCAAATTGCGCAAGCCGTTCAAGGAAGTGATTAACGCTGCTTTACGCGTCGGCCTGGATGAAATTCTCGCGCCGCCCGCCGCGAAACATTACCGCACAAAGCCGCGACCGATGGGGCTGCGGCGAGGTTTTAGCTACGACAACATTTCCGAACTGATCGCCGCCGCCGAGGGAGAAGACCATCAATGATCCTCGTCGATGCGAATCTTCTGCTCTACGCCGAAGACAGCTTGTCCGAACATCACGAAGCGGCCCGCACCTGGTGGGATGCGCAACTCAGCGGTTCCGACCCGGTGGGATTGTGCTGGCCGGTGGTGAACGCCTTCATCCGAATCGGCACCAACGCCCGGCTGCACGAGCGTCCGCTGACGCTCAAGGAAGCCACCGGACGTGTGCAGAGTTGGTTCGACCAGTCGTGCGTGCGCCTTGTCCAGCCGACCGACCAACACTGGAACTTGTTTCAACAAATGCTTCGCAGCGGGAATGCGCTGGGCAATTTGGTTTCCGACGCCCACCTCGCGGCACTTGCCGTGGAGCACAATTGCGTGCTGCACTCGACCGATGCGGATTTCTCGCGCTTCCGCGGACTCAAATGGAAGAACCCGGTTGCGCAATGAAGGCAGTCACGCCCGCACCAGCGAAATCGCCAGCGGCAGCAGACTCGGCATCGACGCGACGAAGAAAATTCACGGCGAAGGTTTCAAACGTCCTTGACCACTGCTTATCAAGTTGGATGCGGTGGTGAAGACAAGGTGGAAAAGCTGTTTGGGTCTTATCCGTTGCCACACGAACCGCAATTACCGCAACCGCGTTGCGGTTGGGAACTCTGTTTCACGATGATCCAATGCAGGCGCTGGCGGATTCTACGGGACGCGCACGAAAGGTCGCAACTTCACGTTCAGGCTGGTGAACCGTCTCCGATCTGGCATCGTTCGCACCTCACCGGAGAAATGGTTGGCGCTCGCGCGCTCGCTTCGACTTGGTGATGTGACCCTTGCATCCAGAATGAAACGAACACGGCCTGGCATCGGCGTGGCGATTGCGCTCATCGTAATCCAATGCGCCAGCCTGAACGGCGCGCAGCCAGGGCTCTGCATTCAATCGGGCGTGAACGTCAGTTGGCCGGCGAGCACGGGAAATACTTATCGAGTGCAATGGTCACCGAACGGCGGCGCCGGCTCATGGGCTAATCTGGGCGGACCGTTGGCCGGCAGCGGCATGACGAACTCGCTTTACGATCCTGCGCCGCGAGGTGTCCGTCAGTATCAGGTCCTCGAGATTGTGCCGGGCTCCACTCCGTCGGCTTCGATCCCGGTGAATGGAGGTTTTGAATTGGGCAACGAATTCGTCGCGACCAACTGGAGCACGACGTCCAGCCAACGGCCGGTGCGCACCAATCTCTTCGCACATAGCGGTTCCTTCAGCATGAGGAGCGCATTGACAAACGTGAGCGCCGCGCCCAGCGAGGCGACGCTCAGTCAACTCGTCGTGGCGGAAGGTGGCACGGTAGTGGGCGGGGAGACCTACGCGTTTTCATTCTGGGCGCGGCAAGTGACGGCGGGCCCTTCTTACATCCAGCAATATCAGGTGCAATGGCTCAACAGTGTCGGCGGAGTGGTGGGCGGTTCAGGACTGGTGAATTTCAACGGGGTCATCGGTTCATGGACGAAATTGTCGGCGACGAATCTCGCCCCGGCCAATGCCGTGGAAGCTCGGGTTCTATTCCGATTCGTCACGGGCGCGGTGGCGGGCGGTCATGGAGAAGTTTTCATTGATGACGTCGTCCTTGATTCTGGCGGTACCGTTGCTGGTCCAGGACAAACAAACATTCTTCAGGCGACGATTCAACCAGTCGCCCGGATCAGTTGGCTCACGATCGCCGGCGCGGAGTACCAGCCCGAGTCGAGTGGCGCGCTTGGATCAGGAACCTGGACCAACTTCTTGCCGATGATAATTGGCGATGGCGGAACGAAGTCGTTCCTGGTGCCGATGACGCGCAGTCGGGAGTTCATCCGATTGCAAAGCCCGTCCGTCGTGCTTCTGCCGCCCACCAATCTTCGGGTAATCGCAGCGGGCGTCACGAACGCCATCGGGTTGGCTTGGAATGCCAGCTCAACGCCCGGTGTGATCGGTCACCGAATTCTCTACGGCGTCACGAGCGGCAGCCTGACGAATTCTACGGCCGTCGGGAACGTGACCACCGCCACGCTCTCCGGTCTCACGCCGGGACAAACATATTACTTGGCTGTCGTCGCATTGACCGCCGATGCCGAGAGTCAGCCGGGCAACATCATTTCTGCCCAACCGCAGGTGAACACTGGCATCGTGCCACTCTTCGACGCGAGCACGCTGCTGGAACCCGCGACGACCATCGACACCACAAACGCATTGATCACGCACGTCGCCGATCGCGCGCGCGACCGGCACGCGCGCGAAGGAATGTTCAGCGCTTACGACCACTATCTGACCTGGTATTGGGAGGAGCGCACCATCGCCATCGAGATTGTGGACCGCGTGGCGAAGGGCGGGACGGGCATCACCTTCAATTACACCACGCTCACGCCGCTCGGCGCTCCCGAGTTCCGCGCCTTCTTCCGTGGCATCAACACCGTGGCCGAATATCACTTCAACTTGCTGGCGCCGCTGGTCGGATCAAATCGCTATTCCGCGACGATCAACTCGAAGCTGCCTGAGAATCGTCCGTTGCAGATCGGTGATCGCGTGGAGATCGAGATCAGCCAGTTCATCGAAGCGGCTGAGCATGGACGCAACAATTATTACGGGACGGCGATCCTCTACATCGTGGGGCAGGGGATCGTGCCGTGGCAGGGCGTGGGTCCGTTGCTGGATTCATTTCCGTTGCCGGAGTCTGCGTGGCTCGGTGGCCTAACCACGCTACCGTTTCAATACTCCAATGAGCCGGAGCATCGCTTCAAGCAGACGGCGGGAAACTTTTCACCAACAAACGCGCAACCGTTCATGCTCGGGCGGCGGCTGCATCATACGGACTTTGGCATCGGCGCGCACTCGGAGTCCGGCAATCCTGTGTTCACCAACCACATTGGCAAGCTGGGACCGAAATTCATCGCGCGCAGTTGCGTGGAGTGTCATGTGAACAATGGGCGGGCGTTGCCGCCGTCGATTGGCGCGTTGATGAACAGGACCGTGGTCAAGGTGGGAAGTGATGCCAGCGGTTCGCCGCACCCGACTCTGGGCAGCGTGCTTCAACCGCAATCCATCGGTGGCCCGGCGGAGAGCAGTGCGATAATTGCCAGCTACACGAGCATTGATGGCCAATACGGCGACGGCACATCCTACTCGTTGCAGAAACCGAACTACGCGTTTCAAGGCACGACGCCGTCGCACTTCTCTGTGCGGATTGCGCCGCCGCTCGTGGGGTTGGGCCTGCTCGAAGCCGTGAGTGAAGATACCATTCTTGCCCTCGCCGATCCTGATGATGCGGATGCCGATGGAGTTTCTGGTCGCATTCGAACCGTGCTCGATCCGGAGACGGGCGACCAGCGTCTTGGGCGCTTCACGAGCAAGGGCGGCAAGGCGCGACTCAGCCATCAGGTTGCCGCCGCACTCAACACTGACATGGGAGTCGCGACGGCGATCTTCCCCATCCTTGATGGTGCGACTACCAACGAAGTGCCAGAACTCTCCGCAGCCGATCTCGATCAAATGACACGCTACGTCGCGCTGCTCGGCGTCAGTGCCCGTCGTGACTTGACCAATGCGCAGGCGACCCAGGGCGAGCAACTATTCACCAGCGCCAACTGCGTGAAGTGTCACTCGCCGACGCTCACCACGAGCGCGTTTCATCCCATGACTGAGTTGCGTGGCCAGACGATTCGCCCTTACACCGATTTGCTCCTGCACGACATGGGGCCGGGTTTGGCGGACAACATGGGCGAGTTCGACGCCGCGGGTTCCGAGTGGCGCACGCCTCCGCTCTGGAGCATCGGCCTCACTGCGGGCGTCAGCGGGGGCGAGGCGTATCTGCACGATGGCCGCGCGCGCACCTTGGAAGAAGCGATCCTTTGGCATGGCGGCGAAGCGGTCGGAGCGAAAGATGCGTTCCGCACCATGTCAGTTTCGGATCGTGCCGCGCTCATCAAGTTCTTGAAGTCGCTGTAAGGCGGAACGAGACGATTTTCCATCCACCACCATCCGCAGGAAACTCGCCGCCGACGGGACGAAGAAACTTGGGCTTCAAACGATCGCGATCGTCGAACGGTTTTGCTAAGCTCCGTCAGGCTACGGTTTGCGGAGGCGATAGAATCTTTTGCCAGCCGGCGCGGGCAACCGACCGATCATCATACCATGGCGCACTGATGAGCACGCGATCGGCGAAGGGTCAACAGTCGCATTGCTGGATGATTTTTTGCTGAGCCGTTCCAGGAACCGTTGCTTGACGCCACTCGGAAGCGACATACCCTCCGCGGCATGGACCGCGGCAAAAAGAAGTTCTCAGGCTCCCGTGAGACGTCAAAGAAGGGAGTCCCCCTCGGCTTGGTGGTCGCGCTCGCTGTGATCGGCGGCGTGATCATCGGATCGGCAGGAACTTACATTTTTCTCAAGCCTTTGGCGACGGCAACGCAATCGTCGATCGCTCCCGCTGCTGGCGGAACGTCGCAAGCGCAAACCGTAACGTTCCCGGCGACGTCGCCTCAATCGCCGCGCACGCCCGCGTCGCAACCACCCGGCGAGGCACCTCCGGGAAAGGTGTGGTCCGCTGAACACGGCCATTGGCATGACATTCCCGCTACGGTGACCACGCCAGCGCTCGCACCTATAACAGTGACTCCGGCCACGCAGACAACACCCGCACCCGTCTCGGTGCCAGTGGAGAAAAAACCGTAGCCAACGCTGACTTCGCGCGACGGTACCGGCCGAGGCCCCGCATTGACGTCACCAAATGGCGTCCGCTTCGATTCCTTCGCGCAAGCATTTGCCTTCACCTGCGCTCATCTCTATAAACGGCGCACTTTATGAGTTCTTCGGGCGGACCCAAACAGTTCAAGAAACTTCTCGCGGCGAATCGCAGCGAGATTGCCATCAGGATTTTTCGCGCGGCCACTGAGTTGAACCTCCAGACGGTCGCGATTTACGCGCAGGAAGATCGTCTCGCGGTGCATCGCTTCAAGGCGGACGAAGCCTATCTGGTCGGGCAGGGAAAGGGGCCGGTCGCCGCTTATCTCGACATCGATGGCATCGTGACGCTCGCGAAAGAAAAGGGCGTCGAGCTGATTCATCCGGGCTACGGATTCCTTTCGGAGAACGCCGAGTTTGCGCGTGCTTGTGCGAAAGCGGGAATCATCTTCGTTGGGCCCACGCCCGAGCTGCTCGACATGATGGGCGACAAAACCGCGGCGCGGCGGCTGGCGGAAAAGATCAACGTGCCGACGCTGAAGGGCACGGAGGAACCGATTACGGATCGCGGCGAAGCGCTGAAAGTCGCCAGGAGCATTGGCTTTCCCTTGATCATCAAAGCAGCCTTTGGTGGCGGCGGTCGCGGCATGCGCGTCGTTCACAAGTCGAGCGACCTCGATCATCTGCTCGATGAAGCGCAGGCGGAGGCGGGCGCGGCATTTGGGAACCCGGCGGTGTTCCTCGAGAAATACATTCCGCGCGCGAAGCACATCGAGGTGCAGATCCTTGGCGACAAACATGGCAACGTTCTTCACCTGCACGAGCGCGATTGCTCGGTGCAACGGCGACATCAAAAGGTCGTGGAAGTCGCGCCGAGTTTCGGTCTCGACGATCATGTGCGACAGGAACTCTGTCTCGCCGCCGCGCGCATCGCGAAAGAGATCGAGTACGACAACGCGGGCACCGTTGAGTTCCTTTACGACCTCGATCGCAACGAATGGTTCTTCATCGAGATGAACCCGCGCATCCAGGTCGAGCACACGGTCACGGAAGTGATCACCGGCATCGACATCGTGCGCGCGCAAATCTTGATCGCACAGGGACATTCGATGTTCGCGCCGGAAGTTGGGTTGCCGTCGCAGGACAAAGTGCCGCGCCAGGGCTTCGCCGTGCAGGCGCGCATCACGACAGAAGATCCCGAGAACAAGTTCACGCCGGACTACGGCAAAATTCTCACGTATCGCAGCGCGGGCGGATACGGCGTGCGTCTCGATGGCGGCATGGGTTACGCGGGCGCAGTCATCACGCCGTTCTACGACTCACTGTTGGTGAAACTCACGGCATCGGGTCAGACGTTTCCGATGGCGTTGCAGCGCATGGATCGCGCGTTGCGGGAGTTCCGAATTCGTGGCGTCAAGACGAATATCCCGTTCCTCGAAAACTTGATTCACAATCCAACGTTCGCATCCGGCCAGGCGACGACGACGCTGATCGACACGACGCCAGAGCTGTTCTCGTTCAAGCCGCGCAAGGATCGTGCGACGAAGCTGTTGAACTTCCTCGGCGACGTGATCGTGAACGGGAATCCGCACGCGAAGGGGCACAAGGTCATCGGTGCGACGCCGCATGTCACTGCGCCGAACCACGATCACAAGGCGACTCCAGCTAAGGGCACGCGCGATCTCTTGTTGGAATTGGGGCCGAAGAAATTCGCCGAGTGGACGGCGAAGCAGCGGCGGTTGCTCGTCACGGACACGACGTTTCGCGACGCGCATCAATCGCTCGTGGCCACGCGCGTGCGCAGCTACGACATGCTCGCCGTGGCTGGCGCAGTGGCGCGGCGCACGCCGGAGTTGTATTCACTGGAGATGTGGGGCGGCGCGACGTTCGACACGGCCATGCGTTTTCTCCGCGAGGATCCTTGGACGCGTCTGCGCGGGCTGCGCGCACGCGTTCCAAACATTTGTTTTCAGATGCTGTTTCGCGGCAGCAACGCGGTCGGCTACTCGAACTATCCCGACAATGTGGTCGCCGGTTTCGTGAAGCACGCGGCCGAGGCGGGCATGGACATTTTCCGCATCTTCGACTCGCTGAATTATTTGCCGAACCTGAAGGTCGCGATGGAAGCGGTCCAGGATACGCACGCGATTTGTGAAGGCGCGATCTGCTACACCGGCGACATTCTTGATCCGAAGCGTTCGAAGTACTCGCTGAAGTATTACGTGGGCCTCGCGAAGGAGTTGGAGCGCATGGGAGCGCATGTTCTCGCGATCAAGGACATGGCGGGCTTGTGCCGGCCTTACGCGGCGCAGGCTCTCGTGAAAGCGTTGAAGGAAGCGACGGATTTGCCCATTCACTTTCACACGCACGACACAAGCGGTGTGAACGCGGCGAGCGTGTTGAAAGCGAGCGAAGCCGGCGTCGATGTCGTCGATCTCGCGATCGCGAGCATGAGCGGCTCGACGAGCCAGCCGAATCTGAATTCCGTCGTGGCGTCCTTGCAGCACACGCCGCGCGACACGGGTCTTGATCTGGAAGCGCTGAATGACTTTTCGGATTACTGGGAAAAAGTGCGCGACCTCTATGCTCCGTTCGATACCGCGCCGAAAGCTGGCAGCGCCGAAGTCTATCTCCACGAAATGCCCGGCGGCCAATACACCAATCTCAAGGAGCAAGCCGCCAGCATGGGCCTCGGCCATCGCTGGCACGAAATCGCCCGCACTTACGCCGAGGTGAATCAACTCTTCGGCGACATCGTGAAGGTCACGCCCAGCAGCAAAGTCGTCGGTGACATGACCATGTTTCTCATCACGCGCGGCATCAAACCCGCCGATGTGGTGAACCTCGATCCCGGCGTCACGCCATTTCCGGCGAGTGTCACCGACATGCTTCGTGGCGGGCTCGGCCAGCCGATGGGTGGATGGCCGAAGCAATTGCAGAAGGTAGTGCTCGGAAAAGAAAAGCCGTTGAAGGGTCGTCCTGGCGCTGATCTTGATCCGATCGATCTGAAGGCGGAGAAGCGTTCACTCGGCGCGAAGTTGAAACGCGAAGTGACCGAAGATGATTTGCTCAGCCACTTCATGTATCCCGAAGTCTTCAACGACTTCGCAAAGTTCCAGCGCGAGTTTGGCGACGTGAGTGTCTTGCCGACCGCGCCGTTCTTCTACGGTCTCAAACTTGGTGATGAAATCAGCGTGGACATCGAAGCCGGCAAAACACTCTTCATCCGCCTGATCAATGTCGGCGCGCCTGACAAGGACGGACGCCGCCCGGTGACGTACGAGTTGAACGGCATGACGCGCGAGACAAACATCGCTGATAAGTCGTCGAAGGTGATCACGAAGTCGCGCCCGAAAGCGGACCCCGCCGATCCCCATCAGGTCGGTGCCCCGATCCCCGGCATCATTACGAGCGTGAATGTCAGCGTCGGAACGAAAGTCGCGAAAGGCCACAAGCTCTTCACGATGGAAGCGATGAAGATCCAGACGACGATCTACGCCCAGGCCGACGGGGTCGTGAGCGAGATCAATGTCGCCGTGAGCGACAACGTGGAGAGCAAGGATTTGCTGGCGAAGCTGCGGGCGTGATCTCGCCT